>NZ_JBFBAO010000025.1:0-32506 GCF_040682255.1 Micromonospora sp. NPDC051296
GAGGAGATCAGGACCAGCACGAGCCCACCGAACAGGCCGACGGTCCCGACCAGGCCCAGCGAGCCCAGCACGGCCTTGCGGGGGCGACGCCAGCTCCTTCTCCTGCTTCTCCTGGGAAGCGATCAGGGCGTCGAGCTTGGCCTTCTGGTCGTCGTACTTCTTGCGGACCTTCAGGACGCCCTCGAGCTGCCGGCGCTCCTGGGCCGCCAGCCGGTTGAGGAACGCCATCTGCTCGCCGAGCGTGTCCGGCTTCGCGTTGAGCAGGACCGCCCCGAGCTCCTGGGACGGGCCGCTGATGTAGTACCGGGAGGCCATGTCCCCCACCCGGTTCATCGCCAGCTCGGCCTCCAGCGCCAGCGGCTGGATCTTCTTCTCCAGGCTGGCTGACTTCTGGCGGTTGACCTTCAGCTGAGCCCGCACCTTGTTGTACTGCTCGATGGTGGGCTCCAGCTGTCGCCACTGCTTGTCGATCTGCGCCTCGATCTCGTCGACCGAGGGCTCGGCGTACGCGGGGGCAGCGAGCAGGCCGGCGCCGACCGCGGCGGCGGCAACCAGGACGACCAGGCGGCGGGCGGCCCTGCGCAGGCCACCCGGACGGCTGGGGCGTCCGGGCACGCGACGATGGAGGGGCATGGTTGCCACCGGTACCGACTCCTTTGCAACCGACCACCGGGCGTCTCGCGAGCGGCAGGGGGCGAGACAGACGACCCACGGCGGCCGGTGCCCAACATTAGGGAAGGCACGGTGCGGAATCAAGGCGACCATCGGCTTATTCACCTTTGCGCGACCGATCACACACAAAGCGTGTCGGCCAATCCGTTATAGTCACCTGCGCCAATACGTAAACGGGTGCGGCGACACCGGTGACGGTGCCGCCACACCCTGCGTACGCTCGCCGGTCAGCGGGCGACCGGCTCGCCCTCCTCGGCGCCCCGGGCCGGCTCGGGCTTGACCGAACGGAGCAGGACGCTGGCCACGTCGACCACCTCGACCTGCTCGCCCGCGCCCTTGCCGTTCACCCCGTCGTTGAGCATCGTCGAGCAGAACGGGCAGCCGACGGCGACCGTCTTCGCCCCGGTGGACATGGCCTCCTCGACCCGGTCCACGTTGATCCGCTTGCCGATCCGCTCCTCCATCCACATCCGGGCGCCGCCGGCGCCGCAGCAGAAGGAGCGCTCGCTGTTGCGCGGCATCTCGATCAGGCCACCGTCCGCGCCACCGGTGCCGCCGTTGATGGCGCTACCCAGCACCTCACGCGGCGGGGCGAAGACCCGGTTATGCCGGCCGAGGTAGCACGGGTCGTGGTACGTCACGCCGCCGTCGACCGGCTGCACCGGGGTGAGCTTGCCGGTGGCGACCAGGTGTGCCAGCAACTGGGTGTGGTGCACCACTTCGAACTCGCCGCCGAGCTGGCCGTACTCGTTGCCCAGGGTGTTGAAGCAGTGCGGGCAGGTGGCGACGATCTTGCGCTTGGCCTTCTCCCGGCCCTCGAACGCCTCGTTGAGGGTCTCGACGTTCTGCTGGGCGAGCATCTGGAAGACGAACTCATTGCCGATCCGACGCGCCGGGTCGCCCGAGCAGGTCTCACCCTCGCCGAGGATGGCGAACGAGACGCCCGCCTCGTTGAGCAGCGTGGCCACCGCCCGGGTGGTCTTCTTGGCCCGGTCCTCGAAAGCACCGGCGCAGCCCACCCAGAACAGGTACTCGAAGTCCTCGACCTCGCCGACCCGGGGAACCTCGAAGTCGAGGCCCTTGGTCCAGTCCTCGCGGGTGTTCTGCGGCGCGCCCCACGGGTTGCCCTTGTTCTCCAGGTTGCGCAGCATCACGCCGGCCTCGGACGGGAAGCTCGACTCGATGAGCACCTGGTAGCGGCGCATGTCGACGATGTGGTCGACGTGCTCGATGTCCACCGGGCACTGCTCCACGCAGGCGCCGCAGGTGGTGCACGACCAGAGCACGTCCGGGTCGATCACGCCGCCCGCCTCGGCGTCGCCGATCAGCGGCTTCTCGGCCTCGGCGAGCGCCAGCACGTCGACGTGGGCGAGCTGGGCGGCGGTGGCCTTCTCCTCGCCGGTCAGGTCCTTGCCGCCGCCGGCCAGCAGGTAGGGCGCCTTGGCGTATGCGTGGTCACGCAGGCTGAGCACCAGCAGCTTCGGCGACAACGGCTTGCCGGTGTTCCAGGCCGGGCACTGCGATTGGCACCGGCCGCACTCGGTGCAGGTGCTGAAGTCCAGCAGGCCCTTCCAGGTGAACTGCTCGACGTGGGCGACGCCGAACTGGTCCTTCTCGGGGTCGGCCTCCTCGAAGTCCAGCGGCTTGCCGTCGCTCATCATCGGCCGCAGCGGGCCGAGGCCCGAGCCGGCCGCGCCCGGCTTGCGCTTGAAGTAGATGTTGGGGAAGGCGAGGAAGCGGTGCCAGGCGACGCCCATGGTCACGTTCAGCGAGATCACGATGAGCCAGGTCATCGAGATCGCGATCTTGATCAGGGCGGCGACACTGACGCCAGACTCCCAGTTCGGCAGCGCCGAACCGACCGCGTGGCTGAGCGGGGCGGCCCAGGTGGGGTACTCGAAGTGATCGGTGGCCACCTTGAAGCCACGAATCAGGAAGCCCATGATCAGGACGGCGAGGACGACCGCCTCGACGAAGTAGCCCTGCCACATCGTCGAGCCGGTGAACCGCGACCGGCGGCCGGCCCGGTTCGGCCGGTTGGTAAGCCGGATCGCGATCAGCACCACGATGCCGACGATGCCCAGGATGCCGATCCACTCGGTGACCAGACCGTAAAGCCCCCAGCCGCCGATCAGCGGCAGCCCGCCGGTCGGCGACACCACCTCGAAGTACGCCTCGAGCACCAGCAGCGACAGCACGATAAAGCCGACCATCACGAACCAGTGCGCCGCGCCCACCACGCTCCAGCGGAGCATCCGGGTGTGCCCGGCGGTCTCCGCGAGCATGGTCTTCGTACGGCTGACCTGGTCGCCGAACCGGGACGGGTCGGGCTGACCCAGCCGGATCACGGCCACCATCTTCATGACCGCGCGCACCGCAAGCCACACCGCCACGGCGGTGATGGCGGCCGCGAGGATCGTGGTGACGATCTGGACGCTGCCCATCGAGTAGGCCTCCCGGTCTGCTGCGTGTCGAGCGGCTCGGCGACCGGTGCCGGGTTAGGGCGCGATCGGTCAGTTCACCACTGCCGCACCTCAACCGGACCGGTCGATGACCTGCATCACTCGGCCATGCGGTGCAGCCTACGCGCAAGGTTACCCAGCAGTAACGTGAGACTTCTCGCACCCGGGCCACGCCGCCCTGCGCACACCTTAGGAGGCGAGCCCGGCCGGGTATCGGCCGGGCTCGGCTGGCTGCCGGTGCTGCGGGGCAGGTGACCTGCGGGTCAGCGCCAGCGGGAGAGCAGGATCAGGGAGCCGACCATCGCGCCGAAGCCCACCGCCAGGTTCCAGTACCCCAGCTCCATAACCGGGTACTCCTGCTCGGAGAGGTAGTAAACCACCAGCCAGCCGATGCCGAAGACGATGAGCGATACCGCCGTGGCCGGCAGCCACATGGGGCTGGGCTTGCGCGTCGCCGCCGTCGCCGTCGGGCGGACGTCCGTCGGCGGGGTGTACACCTTCTTCTTGCGGACCTGAGACTTGGGCACGACGCTCTCCAGAGGGGTTACGACCTCGTCCGGCCTACAACCGGGCGCGAGGGCGACGGTCCATGGCCAATAATGTTCGACAGCTAGCGTAGTCCGGACGGCCCGTCCAATCCACGAATGGGGCCAGACCGGTGCCCGGCAGCCCCGGAAAGATGGCTGGACGGCGGTCGCTCCGACCGCACCGTGCGGGCGCCGGAGCAGGAGGACAGGGGGAACGGTTCGTGGAGTACACGTCCGGCGCGGCGTCGTGGCAGAAGGTGCTGCGACGGCTGCTCGCCGGGTTGCTGCCCCGCCGGCCGCGCCAGCGCCGGCCGGGCTGGTCGATCGGCGTACCGTTGATCGCCGCCGCGGCCGGTCTGCTGTTCACCACCACGGCCACCACTGCCGGCGGAACCGCCCTGCGCGAGGACCGACGGCCCCAGCTCACCGAGCTCATCGAGGACCGCCGCGCCCAGGTGGCGGCGAACGAGGAACGGGCCGCGACGCTGCGCCGGGAGGTCGAGAGCCGTACGGCTGATCTCGCCGACTCGGACGGCCCGATCAGGGAACAGCAGGAACGCGCCGCCGCCAGCCGCACCGCCGCCGGCTTCACCGCCCTCAGCGGCGTCGGCTTGACGGTCGAGCTCAACGACGCGCCGCAGCTCCACAATCTGCCCGAAGGTGCCACCAACGATGACCTGGTCGTCCATCAGGGCGACGTCCAGGCGGTGGTGAACGCGCTGTGGGCCGGCGGTGCCGAGGCGATGTCAATCATGAATGTCCGCGTCCTAGCGACCAGCGCGGTACGCTGCGTGGGTAACACCCTGCTGCTGCACGGGCGGGTGTACTCCCCACCGTTCAAGATCGTAGCAATTGGCGACCCCGCGGCACTTCAGCAGGCCCTCGCCGCTTCCGAGGGAGTCCGGTTGTTCAAGAACGCCGTCGACAACTACCAACTCGGCTACTCCGAAGCCGTCTCCACGGTCACCGTTCCGGCGTTCGAGGACTCCACCACCCTTCGCTCGGCGAAGGTGCCGCAGTGACCAACCACTCCGACGGCCGGCACCGCGACCAGACCGAAGAGCCCACCGCCTTCCTACCCAAGGTCGACCGGGCCGAATCGCCGAGCCACTCGCGGCCGGGCGGCTGGCCCGACCCGGTGCCGCCGCGTCCCGCCGACCAGGCCGGCGTCCAGATGCCAGAGCCGCCGCGGCCGCCGAACTCCGGTCGTTTCGACGTGCCCGGGGAGGCCGGCCGGCCCGCCGACGCTGCCCCGCCGCCGAGCCCTGCCGGCTGGGACGCCCCGCCGGATCAGTTGAGCCGATCCGCGGCCGGACCAGGCACCCCGGGTGGCTGGAACGCCAGCACCGACCGGGGGCGCACCGCGAGCCCGGCGACACCTGCCCACTGGGACGCCGGGCCCGGCCAGGAGCACACCGCGGCCTCCGGCCGCTGGGACGCTGCGCCCGGCCAGGAGCACGGTGGGGCACCCGGCCGGTGGGACGCCGGACCGGGCCCGGGTCGCACGGCCGCCGGCCAGTGGGGCACGGCACCCGACCAGGGACCCGGCGGCGCCGCCGGGAGGTGGCAGGGCACGGACGGCACCGAACAGTGGAGCGGCGTACCGCTGCCGTCCGGCCAACCGGACATCCCGGTGGAGCCGACGCCCTGGCGCGGTGCCTTCGAGGCGAGCCGACCCGCCGCCGGCCAGGGCCAGCCGAGCAACACCCGGTCCGTCGATCCAGACTCCGGCCAGGCCGGCGCCGCCGGGCCCGGCACTCCGGGCCAGTCGGGCACCCCAGCGTTCAGCAATGCGGGAGCACCGGGGGACGCCATCGGGTCCGGCACACCGCCGCGATGGTCCGGGCCCCAGCCGACACCGTCTGCCGCCCAACCGACACCGTCTGCCGCCCAACCGGCACCGTCTGCCGCCCAACCGCGCCGACCGGGCGCGGAGCCGGTGCAGCCCGGTGCCGGGCCTACGCAGCCAGGCGGCGGAGCGATGCAGCCGGGTGCCGGGCTGGTGTGGCCGAACACGCCGCCGCCGGCCGGTCACTCGACTCAGCCGGCGTCGGCGGCGTATGGCGCGACGCCGCAAACCGGGCAGGGCTACGGGCAGCCGCCGTACGCCAGCCACGGCCTTCACCCTGGGCAGGCGTCCCAGAGCACGCACCCGCCGCACGGACACGGACCTCACACGCAGGGGCCACAGGCCGGGCAGACACCGCACGGGCCGGCGTCCTACCCGCAGGCGCAGCACGGGCCGGCGCCGCAGGGCCAGACGCCGTACGCGCAAGCACCCCAGGCACAGACGCCGCACGGGCAGCCGCAGCAGGCGCAGGGACCGCGGTCGCAACCGGCTCAGCCACAAGGGGTCTTCGGCGGGCAGCAGCCGCAGGGCGGCTGGTCGGTCGAGGGGCCGACCGCGCTGATGCCGAAGATCAGCGGCGCCGCTGGCGCGCCCCCGTCGAACCCCAGCCGGCCGGCCAGCCCGCCCCACAACCCGGGCGTGGACAACCACCTGGTCGACCCGACGGCCGCCCCGGCAGCAGACCCGAACCAGCAGCCTGGGGCACCCCAAAACCAGTCGCCATCTTCGGCGGCTCCGAACCGGCAGGCGGACCCGGCGGCCACCGCCCTCATCCCGGCGGTCGCCGGTGTCCGGCCGGGCAGCCCGCCCGCGATGGACTCGACCGCCCTGATGGGAGCCGTGCCCCGGCCGCCGAAGGTCGAGGAGCCGTCAGACGGCGCCGACCAACCCGCCGAGCCGCCCAAGCCGCGGCGGGGCGAGCGGGTGGTGCAGCTCCGTCCGCAGCAGACGGGCGACGGCTACCAGAGCGTCTACTCGGAGCTGACCCGCCCGACGTTCTGGTCCCGGCTACGCACCGGCCTGCGAGTCGGCGGCGAACTGTTGATCACCTTCGGCCTGGTGGTGCTGCTCTTCGCCGGCTACGAAATCTGGGGCAAATCGGCGATCGTCGACGCCCACCAGGGCGAGCTGAGCCAGCAGTTGGCCGAGGTATGGGGGCCCGAGGGCGATCCGACGGTGGCACCATCAGCGAGCCCCTCGACCAAGCCGAAGCCGCCGGTGCACGGCAAGCCGATCGCGGGCCTCTACATCCCGAAGCTCGACAAGGAATGGGTCGTGGTCGAGGGAGTCACCCAGAAGGACATCCGGTACGCCCCGGGCCACTACCCGGACAGCGCCATGCCGGGCGAGGTCGGCAACTTCTCCGTGGCCGGGCACCGCAACCGGGCCACCTTCTGGCGGCTCGACGAGCTACGCAAGGGCGACCCGATCCTCGTCGAGGGTCGCAACGAGTGGTACGTGTACCAGGTCACCGACAGCCTGATCGTGAAGCCGACCCAGGTCGAGGTGGTCGCTCCGGTGCCCGGCCGACCGGGAGCGAAGGCGACCAAACGGATGCTGACCCTGACCACCTGCAACCCGAAGTTCGACAACTATCAGCGGTTGATCATCCACGCCGAGTTGACGCGTACCCAGCCGAAGTCCGAGGGTCGCCCGGCGGAGCTGGGGACCTGATGTACGCCTGGATCTGGCGCAAGCTTCCCTTCGGGCTCCCCGGCAAGCTCGCCGGCAGCCTGCTGCTCGCCACCACGGCGGTGGCGCTGCTCTGGTACGTGGTGTTCCCGTGGGCGGGTCCGCTGCTGCCCTTCACCGGCGAGGACGTGCAGGTCACCCAGCAGGACTCCGAGGTGCCCGGAGCGCCCGGCGGCGGCGACGTGGGGCCTGGCGACGGCCCGGCCGACGACGCCCCGCCCGGCGACGAGCACGACCTGCCGTACGACACCGACCGGAACAACACCGCCCCGCCCGGCGAGGACGGATAAGGCCGATGCGCGTCCTGGTGATCGACAACTACGACTCGTTCGTCTTCAACCTGGTGCAGTACCTCGGCCAACTCGGGGTGGACTGCGAGGTACGACGCAACGACGAGATCGACGTGGCCGAGGTGGGCCGGGTCGGCGCGGGCGGTGTCCTGCTCTCGCCCGGCCCGGGCAGCCCCGACCGGGCGGGCATCTGCCTCGACGTCATCCGCCGGTACGCGGGCGAGATCCCGATCTTCGGCGTCTGCCTGGGGCACCAGGCGATCGGCGAGGCGTTCGGGGCCACTGTCGCCCGAGCGCCGGAGCTGCTGCACGGCAAGACCTCCGAGGTACGCCACGATTCGGTCGGCGTGCTCGCGGGCCTGCCCGATCCGTTCACCGCGACCCGCTACCACTCCCTCGCGGTGCTGCCCGAGACGCTGCCAGAGGAGCTGGAGGTCACCGGCTGGACGGGCTCCGGCGTGGTGATGGCAATGCGGCACCGGACACTGCCCATAGAGGGCGTCCAGTTCCACCCGGAGTCGGTGCTGACCGAGGGCGGCCACCTGATGCTGGCCAACTGGCTGGCCGGTTGCGGTCACCGCGAGGCGCTGGAGCGCGCCCCCGCGCTGGCCGCCGAGGTAGACGCCCGCCGCCGCGCCGCCTTCGCCACCACCTGACGGCCACGCCGGCCGGCTGCCGGAGACCACCCGATCCGATGGTGGTCACCCGACCCACCACCACATGAGCCGGACGGTCAGTCCTTCAGCGCGTCCTGAACGCCGGGGTCCAGCGGCGAGCGGACTGCGGGCGGCCTGTCGCGGACCGCGTCCCAGGCCGCCTTGCCACTGGCGAAATAGTCACGGACCGCCTTCTGCACCAGCAGGGTGGGCCCGCAACCGGAACAGCGGGCGGTCACCCCGTCGACGTCGAGGCCAAGGTGCCGGCACAGCGTCACCGCCCGGGACAGGTGGTAGGACTGGGTGACGATCAAGGCCCGCTCGACCCCGTACACGTCGCGCGCCCGGACGCAGCTGTCGTAGGTGTCCAGCCCATACGGGTCGGCCACGACGCGACGCGGGTCGACGCCGAGCTGCTCGGTCAGGTAGGAGGTCATCACCGCCGGTTCGTCACCGGAGGCTCCACCCCCGTCACCCGAGACGAGTACCGCCCGGGCACGCCCGCTGTGCACCAGCTCGGCGGCGGTCTCCAGGCGGCCGGCCAGCCGGACTCCCGGTTGACGTCCGTCCTCCGTCACCGCGGTGCCCAGGACGATCACGACGTCCACGGCCGGCGCTTCGGCCTCGTCGTACAGGTGGCCGCGTGCGGAAACCGTCGTCCACAGCCACGGCACACTGGCGAGCAACAGCGCCGCCAGGCCCAGTACGGCCACCCAGGCCAGGCGTCGCCGCCACCGGCCCACCCGACCCGCCGAACCGGTCACCCTCCTACCCACGCCGCTCTCCCCATCGAACCGTTTGATCATGAAGTTAGCGGGTCCGGCAAGCGCTTCCCCACCTGCCAACTTCATGATCAACCACGCCGAGGGTGGTGCCGTCGGCGTGGTTGGTGCGGGGTCGGGTGGTGGGCGGGGTGGTGCGTCAGTCGTTGGGGAGGCGGAACGGGGGGAAGGTCGGGGTCGGGGTGACCTGGCCGCCACCGCCGCTGCCACCACCGTCCCCGTCCGGCGGCGGGGTGGTCGGGGTGCCGGTCGGCGGGGTCTGGGTCGGCGGGTCTGGGTCCTCCACGGCCGCCACCGAAATGACGATCTCCACCGTGGTGCCCTTGGTGCGCTGGGCACCGGCGTTCGGGTTCTGGTCGATCACCTTGCCGGCCTCGTCGGCCGGCACCTCCCGGCCGAGGTTTACCCGGGCATCGAAGCCGGCCTCCTTCAACCGCCGCTTCGCCGCGTCCTCGGTGAGGCCCTCCACGTCCGGCACCCGCGTTACGTTGCCCTTGGATACGGTGAGAATGACCTTGCTTCCCTCCGGCACCTTGGTGCCACCTTCCGGGGAAACCTCAATCACCTGTCCCTCGGGTTCAGAGCTGTCCTGCTGCTTGATCTCGAAGTCGAGCTTGCGTTCCTTCAGTTGGGCCTCGGCACTCGCGCGGGTGCTTCCGACCAGACCGGTAGGTACCGTCACCTCGGGCTTGCCGCCGCAGACGCGCACGGTCACCGTGCTGTTCGGCGCCACCCGCTCCGCGGGGGCCGGGGCCTGGCTGGTCACGGTGTTCTTCTTGCAGTCCGAGGTGAACTCCGGATCGCCGAGCGCCGGCTGTAAACCGGCCTCCTGAATTCGGGCGAAAGCGTCCTGCTGGCTCATCCCGGTCACCGTCGGCACCGGGCTCTCCTCGGGATCCCGCTGGTTGAGCAGCAGCGCGGCGACGAGGGCGATCACCGCCAGCACGCCGAGCGCGGCGAACATCGCGATCAGCCAGGAGGAGGCCCGGCGCTGGCGCGGGTCACCCACCCGGGCCGGGATCTGCCGGGTCTGCGTCGCCCCGGCCGACGGGTACCCGGGGCCGCTGGCCGGGGCCATCGCCACGGTCTCGTCCTCGCGCATCACCGGGGTCGCCATCACCGGCCGGCCGGCTGCCGCCCGGAGCAGGTCGGCGCGCATCTCGCCGGCGCTCTGGTAGCGGTTGAGCGGGTTCTTCGACAGCGCCTTGAGCACGATCGCGTCGACCGCCGGGTTGACGTCCGGGTTGAGGTCGCTCGGCGTCGGCGGGGCCTCCCGGACGTGCTGGTACGCGACGCTGACCGGGCTGTCGCCGACGAACGGCGGGTGCCCGCAGAGCAGTTCGAACAGCACACAGCCGGCGGCGTACACGTCGGAGCGGGCGTCGACGGCCTCGCCACGGGCCTGCTCCGGGGAGAGATACTGTGCGGTGCCGATGACCGCGCTGGTCTGCGTCATCGTGGTGGCACCGCTGGCCAGCGCCCGGGCAATGCCGAAGTCCATCACCTTGACCTGGCCGGTCTGGGTGAGCATCACGTTGCCGGGCTTGATGTCGCGGTGGATGATGCCGTGCCGGTGGCTGAACTCCAGCGCAGCGCACATGTCCGCGCAGATCTCCAGCGCCCGCCGGGGCTGCAACCGGCCCTCGGCGCCGAGCACCTCCTTGAGGGTGCGCCCGTTGACGAACTCCATCACGATGAACGGGAGGGTTTCGCCGGTGGGTGCCTGTTCCTCCCCGGTGTCGTAAACGGCGACGATGGCCGGGTGGTTGAGCGAGGCGGCGTTCTGCGCCTCCCGCCGGAAGCGCATCTGGAAGGTGGCATCCCGGGCGAGATCCGCCCGGAGCATCTTGATCGCGACGTCCCGGCCGAGTCGCAGGTCGCGACCGCGGTGGACCTCGGCCATGCCGCCATACCCGAGCAGCTCGCCGACCTGGTACCTGCCACCGAGCAGGCGGGCCTGCGCTGTCATCGCGTCTGTCGTCCTTCGCTCGTCGTCGTCTCGTCGCTGCCCGGTCGGGGCTGATCCAGTCGACGGTACGCCGTACCGGCCGGATCGTCTCGTCCGTCGAGCCGCAGCGCGTCGGACATCACCACTCGCCCGGGCGTCCCGCCGGGCATGCCGTTGTTGAGCTTGCTCCGCAGTTGGTAGGAAACCACGCCGGAGCAGAGAAGAACCAGTGCGCCCAGCACGATGATCAGGAACACCATCCCGGAGCGCGATCGGCGCGGCACCGGCCGTGATGAACCAGGCTGCGGGGCGTACGCCGACGGGACCGTGGCCGCACCGCGCGGATAGCCGGTCACCGCCGGCGCGACCGTCGTGGGGCGCGGCGGTTGCGCCACCGGCGGGCGGGCCGGCGACGGCATCGTGCCCGGCCGGTGCCCCGCCGCCGGAGCGTGCGGTGCGGCCGGGGCGTGGCCTGCGATCGGGGAGTGTGATGCCGCCGGGGGACGCGGCGGCTGCGGTGCCGGCACCTGGGCTCGACCCGGAGCCGGCGACGCCGGCGCGGCAGAGATCGGAGCGGCCGGACCACCGGCCCGGGCCTGCTGGGACAGCGCCGTCTTCAGCTGGCGGGCCGCCCCGGCGAGCACCGCGGCCGTCGGCCAGCGGTCCTTCGGGTTCTTGGCCATCGCCCGCTCCACCAGCGCGCGAACCTGGGGCGGGATGTCGGACGGCAGCGCCCTGGGGGTCTCCTGGACGTGCCGCATGGCGATGTCGAGGGGGTTGTCACCCTCGAACGGCCGGCGCCCGGCGAGACACTGGTACGCGACCACGCCCAGGGCGTAGACGTCGGAGGCAGGGGTGGCGACCTGGCCGGTGGCCTGCTCCGGCGAGATGTACGACGCGGTGCCGAGTACCGAGCCAGCCGCGGTGAGCTGCCCGACGAGTTCGGAGCGGGCGATGCCGAAATCGGTCAGCACCAGCGTGCCGTTGGGGCGGACCAGCAGGTTGCCGGGCTTTACGTCCCGGTGCACGATGCCCTTGACGTGGGCGGCGTGCAGTGCGTCGGCGGCCTGCGCGACCAGCGCCATCGTCCGGGCCGGGGTGAGCCGGCCGACCCGGCTGAGCGTGGCCGACAGCGGATCGCCCTCGACGTACTCCATCACCAGGAAGGCGATGTGCTGGTCGTTGCCGAAGTCGTAGACGTCGACCACGCCCGGGTGGTTGATGGTCGCCATGGTGCGGGCCTCGCCCCGGAACCGCTCGGCGAAACCCGGCTCGTCCAGCAACGCCGGCAGCAGGCTCTTGACCGCAACCGTACGGCCGAGCACTTGGTCGGTGCCGCGCCAGACGTCGCCCATGCCGCCGCTGGCGATCCGCTCGTCGAGACGGTAACGGTTGCCGAGCTGCACCCCCGGACTGAGCATGTCAGCGCCCCCCGGGATCGGCGATGGCGGCCCGCATGATCTGCCCGGCGATCCGGGCGGCCTCGGCGCTGCCGCCGCTGCCGGCCTCCTCCAGGACGACGCAGACGGCGGAGACCGGGTTGCCGTCGGAGTCGAGCGCGAAGCCGATGAACCAGCCGTGGTCGGGCCGGTCGGGCGCGGACTGGGCGGTGCCGGTCTTGCCGCCGACGGTGTAGCCGTTGATCCGCGCGTTCCGGCCGGTGCCGTTCTCGACCACGCTGACCATCATGTCCCGCAGGTCGGCGGCGACCTGGCTGCTGATCGGGCGGCGCAGCTCGCGCGGCTTCGCGGTGTCGTAGACGGTGGTGCGGTCCGGTGCCAGCAGCTGGCGCACCAGGTACGGCCGCATCTGGCTGCCGTTGTTGGCGACCGACGCGGCGATCATGGCCCCTTCCAGCGGGGTCATCCGGACGTCGCGCTGCCCGATGGAGGACTGGGCGAGCGCCGCCGGGTCGGCGCCGCCGTCCGGGTTCTCCATGCTGCCGGTGCGGCTGGCCGCCACCGACAGGCCGCCCTCGCCGAGCCGGCCGACGGTGAGGTCGTCCTGCTCGAACCCGAACTGCCGGGCCTTCTCCTTGATCACCTCGGGGCCGAGTTGCACGCCGAGCTTGGCGAAGCCGGTGTTGCAGGAGTCGGTGACCGCCTTCATCAGGGTGACCTGGGACTGCGGGCAGATCGACGGCACGGCGTTGGTGATCGACTCGCCGGAGGTGGGTGGGGTGTAGGTCGGGCCGGCCGGGATGTTGGTGTCCTTGCCGATCCCGTTCTCCAGCGCCGCGGCGGCCACCACGATCTTGAATGCGGAGCCCGGGGGCAGCACCTCGGCGAGCGCCCGGTTCCGCAGCGGACGCGCCGCGTCCTGCTCCAACTTGTTGTAGGCCGCGGTGGCCTCGTTGCTGTTGTGGCTGGCCAGCGGGTCCGGGTCGAAGCTGGGCATGGAGACCAGCGCCTGCACCGCTCCGGTGCGCGGGTCGATGGCGATGGCCGCGCCCTTGGTCGCCCCGCGGTTGTTGTTGCGCAGCTGGTCGTACGCGACGTCCTGGGCCCGCCCGGAGAGGGTGAGCAGCACGTTGCCGCCGGCGGTGCGGTCGCCGGTGACCATGTCCCGCAACCGGTTGACGATGAGCTGGTCGCTGGTGCCGGCGAGGAAGTCGTTCTCGGACCGCTCGAGGCCGATCGCGGAGCCGTTGACCGGCTCGTACCCGAGCACATGGGCGTACTTGGCGCCGCCCGGGTAGGTGCGCAGGTACTTCAGCTCGCCGGTGGTCTCCTTGCTGACCGCGACGGCAGTGCCGCCGGCCTCGATGTTGCCGCGCTTGCGTTCGTACTTGGCGACCTGGACCCGGCCGTTGTATTCGCTGGTGCGGTACTCGTCGGCCTTGTACGCCTGGATCCAGTTCAGATTTGCGAAGAGCAGGCCGAACAGGACGATGACGACGACACCGACCCGGCGGAGGGGTGCGTTCACGGCCTGATCACCTCCGTCGGGGCCCCGTGCAGCTGCTCGGGCGGGCCACCGGCCGGACGGGCCACCTTGCCGCCGACGCCGGTCACCGGGCGGCGCCCGGCGTCGGACACCCGCAGCAGCACCGCGATGAGCAGCCAGTTCGCCATCAGCGAGGAGCCACCGGCGGAGAGGAACGGGGTGGTCTGGCCGGTCAGCGGGATGAGCCCGCTGATTCCGCCGACGATCACGAAGACCTGCAGCGCAAGGGTGAAGGCCAGGCCACCGGCGAGCAGCTTGCCGAACGAGTCCCGCACCGCCAGGGCGGCGCGCAACCCCCGTTCCACGATCAGCAGGTAGATCACCAGCAGCGCGGAGAGGCCGAACAGGCCGATCTCCTCGCCGATGCCGGCGAAGATGAAGTCGTTCTGCACCTCGGGCAGCAGCAGCGGCTGGCCACCACCCGGGCCGGCGCCGAACAACCCGCCGGTGCCCAGCGCGAGCAGCCCCTGCACCAGCTGGTAGCCCTTGTCGTACGGGTCGCCGAACGGGTCGAGCCAGATCTCCGCCCGCAGGTAGAAGTTCGCGAACGGGCCGCCGATCGCCTCGCCCAGCACGTACGCCAGGTAGGCGCCGCCGAAGAAGAGAACCAGACCGATGAGCAGCCAACTGACCCGCTCGGTGGCGATGTACAGCGTCACCACGAACATGCCGAAGTAGAGCAGCGAGGTGCCCAGGTCCTTCTCGAAGACGAGGACCAGCAGGCTGATCGCCCAGACCACGAGCACCGGGCCGAGGTCACGCCCGCGCGGGAAGTCGATGCCGAGGAACCGGTGGCTGGCCAGCGACAGCACCTCGCGCTTGCGGACCAGGTAGTAGGCGAAGAAGACCAGCAGGGCCAGCTTGGCGAACTCGCCGGGCTGGATGGAGAAGCCGCCGACGCGTACCCACAGCTTCGCGCCGTTGATCTCGGAGATGCTGGCCGGCAGCACCGCCGGCAGCATCACCAGCACGATGCCGGCCAGGCCCAGGGTGTACGAGTAGCGGGAGACCGACCGGTGGTCGCGCATCAGGGCGAGCAGTCCGGCCGCGAGGATCACCGACACCAGCGTCCAGGCCAACTGCCGGCCGCCGATGCCGGCGAAGGTGGCCAGTTCGGCCCGCTCGGCGGGCGTCGCCTTGGCCAGGTCGAGCCGGTGCAGGAAGCCGACGCCGAGCCCGTTGAGCAGGGCCACCGCCGGCAGCAGGGCCGGATCGGCGAACGGCGCAAGGAACCTGATCACCAGGTGCATGCCGAGGAAGACCGCGGAGAGCGCGGCGGCCGGCACCCAGAAGGTGGGGGTGACCGTGTCGAGCACGTTCGCCTCGACCATCGCCCCGTACGCGGCGACCAGGACCATCGCCAGCACCAGCAGCGACAGCTCGGCGTTGCGCCGGGACCGGGCCAGGCGTGCGCCGGGTCGCTCGCCCGCGTTCGCGGGCGAGGATGCCGGGGTGGCCGCTGCGGTCACGATCGTCCTCGGTTCGGTGCCGACGCCTACTCGGGCGACCGGCAGGCCGCCGGGTCGACCGTGGGCGAGAAGGTGTCGGCGGGCGGGGCGTCGGGAGTGCTGGCCGGCGGGGCAACGGACCCACCGTCGGGCGACGGCGAGCCACTACCCACGGGGGACGCCGAACCGCCCGGGGCGCTCGGCGCCGGGGACGGCGAACCGGCCTGGGCACTCGGTGCCGGAGACGGCGAACCGGCCGGGGCGCTCGACGCCGCAGAGGGCGAGGCGGCCGGGGAGGGCGGGCAGACCGGCTTGAGGTTGACGTTGGTCGGGCTGTCCATCGTCAGTTCCGCCAGCCGGCGTTCCGCGTCCGGCTCGCTCTTGGCCGGAATGCCCTGCTTGACCTGCTCCTGCGCGGCGAGGGTGAGGTCGTCCAGCTGGGCGGTGCTGGTCGAGTGCACGCTGGAGAGATCCATGCCGGCGATCTGGCCCTGGATGCCACGGAACACGGCCACCTGGCCGTCCGTGGTCGCGCCGACGTAGTACTGCTGCTGGGTGTAACTCCACCCGGCGAAGACACCACCGCCGACGAGCACCATCAGGGCGGTCGCCATGGCGACGGCGCGCAGCGGGCGGCGCCGAGCCTCCGGCTCGTCGTCGTTTGCGGCGGGCTCCTCCGGTGCGGCGGGCCGGGGGGCGTTGAGCGCCGAGGCCCGGGCGGCCGGGGTGGAGACGTCGGCCGAGGTCGCCATGCCCCGGTCACGCGCCGCCGCGCCGCCGACGATCGGGGCCGCCTCGACGATGTCGCGGTCGGTGGCGTCGGCGATGATCACGGTGATGTTGTCCGGACCACCGCCGCGCAGGGCGAGCTGGACCAGCCGCTCGACGCACTGCTGCGGGTCGGCGTACTCGCGCATGGTCTCGGCGATGGTCTCCGCACTGACCACGCCGGAGAGACCGTCCGAACAGATCAGGTAGCGGTCGCCCGGCAGCACCTGACGGACCGAGTACTCGGGGTCGATGTCGCGGCCGTCCAGGGCGCGGGTAAGCAGCGAGCGCTGGGGGTGGCTGCTCGCCTCCTCCGGGCTGATCCGGCCCTCGTCCACGAGCATCTGGACGTAGGTGTCGTCCTTGGTGATCTGCGCGAACTCACCGTCGCGCAGGAGGTAGGCCCGCGAGTCGCCGATGTGGACCATGCCCAGCTTGCTGCCGGAGAAGAGGGTCGCGGTCAGCGTGGTGCCCATCCCCTCCAGCTGCGGGTTGGCGTCCACGGTCTCGCGGAGCTGTTGGTTGGCGGTGCCCACGGCGGAGCGGAGCGCGTCGACCAGGGCGTCACCGGGGACGTCCTCGTCCAACGGCGCCATGGCACCGATGACAATGTTGCTGGCGACGTCACCGGCGGCCATGCCGCCCATGCCGTCGGCGACGGCGAGTAGCCGCGGTCCGGCGTAGACGGAATCCTGATTACCGTCTCGGATCAGACCGCGGTCGCTGTGGGCCGCATAGCGCAGGGTCAGAGTCATGGCCGTAATTCGAGAGAGGTGCGGCCGATCCGGATCGGCACGCCGAGGGGTACGGGGGTTGGTCCGGTGACCTTAGCGCGATCCAGGTACGTCCCGTTAGTCGAACCGAGGTCCTCTACGAACCATTGCCCGTCACGCGGCACGAGCCGGGCGTGTCGCGCGGACGCGTAGTCGTCGGTGATGACGAGGGTGGAGTCCTCAGCGCGACCGATGGTTATCTGCGCCTCACCCAACGTGATCCTGGTGCCGGCCAGTTGACCCGCGGTCACCACCAACTGGTGCGCCGCCCGGCCCCGCTTCACCTTCGCCGGTCTCGCCGTCGCCTGACCGGTCGACGCGCCCACTGATCGGGGCGCGGCCACCAGCCGGCCCGAGCGGGCCCCCGCGAAGAGGTCCCGGCGGATGACGCCAACCACCGTGAACACGAAGATCCACAGCAGCACGAGGAATCCGAAACGTGCGACGGTGATGACGAGTTCCGGCAAGGTCGATCAGCCGTCCACGCGGAAGGTCAGGGTGGTGGTACCGAGCTGGATCATGTCACCGGGGTTCAGCGCCACGGCCGAGACCCGCTGGCCGTTGACCATGGTGCCGTTGGTCGAGCCGAGGTCGGTCAGCACGACCTGGCCGCCGTCGAAGTCCAGCCGGGCGTGTCGCCGGGAGATGCCAACGTCCGGAAGGCGCAGGTTGGCCTGGTCGCCGCGACCGATCACGGTCGAACCCATCTGAAGCGGGTAGGTGCGGCCGTCACCGGAGACCAGTCGGATGTTGCGCCCGCCACCGTGACCGGCCGGCGGGCCGTAGCCGCCGCCCTGGTCGTACGAGGGGTACCCGGGCTGGCCGGCGTCGTAGCCGGGCGCCGACACCGGGGCGACCTCGCCACCGGTGTACACCTCTGCGGTGACCCGGAACATGCCCGTGTCCAGGCCTTCACCGCGCTCGATCTCGACGATCACGTCGCCGTAGACCGTCCAGGCCTGCTCGCCGATGAACTCCGCCTGCGACTGGGCCAGTTCCTGGGCCAGCGCGGCGGCGTACGGCGCCAGCCGACTGTGGTCGTACGGCGAGAGATCGATCACGTAGCGGTTGGGCACCAACGTGCGCCCACCGGCCAGGATGGCCTTGTGCGCCTCGGCCTCCCGCTGCATGGCGTTGAGGATCTCCACGGGGTGCACTACCCCTTTGAAGACCTTGGCGAAGGCCCCTTCGACCAGGCCTTCCAGACGCTTCTCGAAGCGTTGCAGCACGCTCACCGGCTCCTCCTCGGGTCCCGAGGACATGATGGTATCCGTCCAGAGCGCACGCAGCTCACACGCCGCTCGGCCGGCCGGCCACGGCCTGTTCGGACGGCTCCGAATCGTCGTGCTACTCTTTCGTCCGCCACGAACGGTAACCGCTGCACGCAGCGAATGCCATTCGCGGTGAGGACCAGGGCCGCGTAAGATGGCCGAGGCCCGCTGGCGACAGCGGGACCGGCACGGACTACGCTGTCCGAGGTCAAGCCACGGGGAAGTGGCGGAATGGCAGACGCGCACGGTTCAGGTCCGTGTGCCCGAAAGGGCGTGGGGGTTCAACTCCCCCCTTCCCCACCACAGACGAGGGCTCCGCGGCGACGCGGGGCCCTCGCTCCGTATCGGGGCGTGCCGGACGTCACGCTATGCTCCGATGGTTTCTGCCTCCGACGCACCAGGAGTGGCATGTGAGTGTCGCATTCGTGACCGGGTCGGGCGGGCTGATCGGCTCCGAGGCGGTCCGGCATTTCGCCGGCCTCGGTCTCGACGTCGTCGGCATCGACAACGACATGCGGCAGGAGTTCTTCGGCGAGGAGGCGTCCACCGCCTGGAACGTCCGCCGGCTGACCGACGAGCTGGGTGACGCGTACTCGCACCACAGCATCGACATCCGGGACCGGGGCGCGCTCGGCGCGCTGTTCCAGCGGTACGGCCGGGACGTGGCCGTGGTGATCCACACAGCCGCGCAGCCCTCGCACGACTGGGCGGTTCGCGATCCGTTCACCGATTTCGACGTGAACGCCGCCGGCACGCTGAACGTCCTGCAGAACGTCCGGGAACACTGCATCGACGCGCCGATCATCCACTGCTCGACCAACAAGGTCTACGGCGACCGGCCGAACAGCCTGCCCCTGGTCGAGCTGGAGACCCGCTGGGAGATCGAGCCGGGCCATCCGTACGAGCAGGGCATCCGCGAGGACATGTCGATCGACGCCTGCCTGCACTCGATCTTCGGTGCCTCCAAGGTCGCCGCGGACGTGATGGTGCAGGAGTACGGCCGGTACTTCGGCATGAAGACGGCCTGCTTCCGGGGCGGGACGCTGACCGGTCCGGCGCACTCGGCGACCGAGTTGCACGGCTTCCTCGGCTACCTGATGCGGGCCAACATGGAACGCCGGATGTACCGGATCTACGGCTACCAGGGCAAGCAGGTCCGCGACGCCATCCACAGCTCGGACGTGGTCTCCGCGTTCGAGGCGTTCTTCCGCAACCCGCGCTCCGCCGCCGTCTACAACCTCGGCGGCGGCCGGCACTCCAACACCTCGATGCGCGAGGCGTTCGCCGAAGCCGAACGGATCACCGGCCAGGAGATGGTCTCCGAGTACGTCGAGGCCAACCGGATCGGCGACCACAAGTGGTGGATCGGCTCCAACGAGGCGTTCCAGGCCGACTATCCGGACTGGAAGCAGGTCTACGACGTACCGATGATCATGCGTGAGATCTACCACGCCAACGTGGACAAGTGGGTGCCCGGAGCATGAGAAAGCGGAACATCCTCGGCGTCCTGGTCGACGCCACCGACTACGCGGAGGCGACCGAGCAGGTGGTGGCCGCCGCGCAGGAGCGCCGCCCGCTGGCACTGACCGCGCTGGCCGTGCACGGTGTGATGACCGGGGTGCTCGACCCGGCGCACAACGCCCGGCTCAACTCCTTCGACGTGGTGACCCCGGACGGTCAGCCGGTGCGCTGGGCGCTGAACCTGCTGCACGGTGCCGGTCTCACCGACCGGGTCTACGGGCCGTTGCTGACCCTGCACGTGCTCTCCCGGTTCGCCGACGAGGGTCTGCCGGTCTACCTGTACGGCTCGACCGACGAGACCCTGGCCCGGCTGATCCCGGAGCTGGAGCGGAAGTTCCCGGCGCTGAAGATCGCCGGGGTGGAGCAGTCGAAGTTCCGCGCCGTGCGACCCGGCGAGGACGTCGAGATCGCCGACCGGATCAAGGCCAGCGGTGCCCGGCTCGTCCTGGTCGGGCTGGGCTGCCCCCGCCAGGAGGTCTTCACGTACGCGATGCGTCCGCTGCTCGACATGCCACTGATGGCGGTCGGTGCCGCCTTCGACTACCACGCCGGGCTGCTGCGCCAGCCGCCGCCCTGGATGCAGCGCGCCGGGCTGGAGTGGTTCTGGCGCCTCGGCCTGGAGCCGAAGCGGCTGTGGCGGCGCTACGTGATCCTCAACCCGGCGTACCTTGGCCGGTTGTTCGCGCAGAGGACCGGGCTGTGGAAGGCCCGGCCGCCGGCCCCGGCCACCGAACGGCCCACCGGGTTCGCGGTCTGATCCCGCACGGCCGCCCTCGACACCACCGCCCTTGACACCACCCTCGACACCGCCCTCGACGCAACCGGGCCCCGGCTTTCGCCGGGGCCCGGTGCTCTTGCAGGTCAGAGGGTCAGCGTCCAGGTGTTGATGTAGCCGGTGTCACCGCCGTAGACGTCGCGCACCTGCAAGCGCCAGGTGCCGTTCGCCGCCTTGCTCGACAGGTTCACCGTGTAGGTGGCGACGACGTTGTCCGCGCTGTCGAAGATGCTGCTGTTCTTCAGCCGGTAGGACGTGCCGTCCGGGGCGAGCAGGTCGATGACCAGGTCGCCGCGGTAGGTGTGCACGATGTTCACCGCGACGGTCGAGGCCGACGAGGCGTTCCGGTTGCAGCCGGCGATGGTGATCGAGCTGGTCACCGCCGCGCCGGCGTCCGGGATCGATACGTCGGTGCCGTTGGTCCCGGAGCAGCCGCCGCCGGTGCCGGTCACCGTCAGCGAGTACGTCGCGGTCTTGCTGCCGGAGGCCGCGGTGCCGGTCACGGTCACCGGGTACGTACCGGCCGGGGTGCTGGCCGAGGTGCTGATGGTCAGCGTCGACGAACCGCCCGAGGTGACCGTGGCCGGGCTGAACGAGGCGGTAGCCCCGGACGGCAGGCCACTGGCCGAGAGGCTGACCGACTGGGCGGAGCCGTTGGTGGTGGCGGTGGCCACCGTCGCGGTCACCGAGCCGCCGGGCGCGGTGGAGCCGGAGGTCGGCGAGACCGAGACCGAGAAGTCGTTGGTCGGCGGCGGGGTGCTGCCGTTGACCACGTACAGCAGCCGGTTCGGGGTGCCGGTACCCACGTTCGTGATCACGTTCGGGGTGGCGTTGTTGACCAGGTAGTCCCGGACCTGTTGGGGGGTCCACGACGGGTTGGCCGAGAGCACCAGCGCGGCGGCCCCGGCGACGTGCGGCGACGCCATCGAGGTGCCGCTGATCGAGTTCGTCGCGGTGTCGTTGGTGTGCCAGGCCGACGTGATGCTCACCCCCGGCGCCAGGATGTCCACGCAGGTGCCGAAGTTGGAGAAGCTCGCGGCGGCGTCGTTGTTCTGGGTCGCGCCGACGGTGATCGCCGGTCCGGCCCGGGCCGGGGAGTAGTTGCAGGCGTTCTGCCGGTTACCGAAGGCGTCGCCGTTGCCGGCGGCGACCGCGTACGTGACGCCGGAGTTGATCGAGTTGATCACAGCGTTGTCGGTGGCCGTGCTCGCCCCGCCACCGAGGCTCATGTTGGCGACGGCGGGCTTGACCGCGTTCGCGGTGACCCAGTCGATACCGGCGATCACCCCGGCGTTGGTGCCACTGCCCTGGCAGTTGAGCACCTTCACGGCCACCAGCCGGGTGCCCTTGGCCACCCCGTACGCGGAGCCGCCGACCGTGCCGGCGACGTGGGTGCCGTGGCCGTTGCAGTCGGTGTTGTTGGAGTCGACCGTGTTCGTGCCCCAGGTCGCCCGGCCGCCGAAGTCCGAATGGGTGGTCCGGATGCCGGTGTCGATGACGTACGAGGTCACGTTCGTGGCCGTGTTGGGATACGTGTAGGAGTTGTCCAGCGGCAGGTTCCGCTGGTCGATCCGGTCCAGGCCCCACGACGGGGGGTTCGTCTGGGTGCCCGCGATCGACACGGTGTGGTTCTGCTCGACGTACGCCACCGCGGGGTCCGCGGCGATCCGGGCTGCGGCTTTGGCGCTGACCCGAAGCTCGGCGCCGCGCACGGCCGTGCGGTACGTCCGGGCGGTCGCGCCGCCGTGCCGGCTTAGCAGCCGGTCCACGGAGGACCCGACGGCGGCCCGGCTGACCTTGCTGTCCTTGAACACGACGATGTAGCTGCCGTCGACGGCGGTGGCGCCGCCGGCACTTCGGATCGTGCCGACCGGCTCGGCGGCCATGGCCGGCGTAGCCGTCGCCACCATGGCCAGCGCGGCCAGCCCGACGAGTACGGACCTGTGTGGAAGAGCCATCTTCCTACCTCCCTCCGACCAGCACCGCTCGTCTACCTGCTCATGGCAGGTTGATCGATGAATGCCGATCGAAGTGAGGGTAGTTCGACGCCCGGAGACTGATGAACATGCCGGATCCCCCATAACATGGCGGGATGGCTCCCCTACGGGGGTCGGTTACGGGACGAACGGGGGGTGAGCCCGGATTCGCCGGGCCGGATATCGGGCAAGGCTGATGGGCATGCAGAGCCACCTCGCCCTCCTGCTTCCGGTGGCCACCGTCTGGTGGGTCGCCGGCTACCTCGCGGACGGGCTGCCCCGGCTGACCCACGCCCGCGGGCTGCGCCGGCGCAGCGGCTGGTTGCTCACGCTGACCCTGACCGCCCTCGGCCTGACGGTGGCCGTGCCGATCTCCGCTGTCGCCGGGATGCCCCTGGCGGACCGGGCCGCAAGCGGTCTAGCGCTCACCGCCGTCCCGGCGCTGGTGGTGGCGATCTGCACCGTACGCCGGGTGCGCCGGCTCCGGGCCGGGGCGGGCACGCTGGCCGTCGCACCCCGGACCCCGGCCCCGCACGGGTTGCGCGCCGCAGCCGCCCACCCGCTGATCGGGTTGCCGTTGCAGGTGACCGGGCTGGCCCTGCTGCCGCCCCTGATCCTGGCCAGCGGTGCCGGCCAGTTCCTCGGGCCCGGGACGACCGGTCCGGCGATCACCGTCGGGGCACTTGGCGTGGGGGTCATCGGCGTACGCCATGCTCTGCGCCACAACCGGCTCGCCGAGCGGGCCATGCCGGAGCGGGCGGCGGCCTCAGCGCGCCCGGCCGGAGCCCTGCACGTATAGCAGTTCCAGGATCGCCCGCGTCGCCTCGAACCAGCGGTCCAGCCAGCCGGGTGGCGGCACGCTGCCCCTCGGCGGCAACTCCATCATCAGACCGCGCAGCAACGGATGGTCCACGAGCGAACCGCTCTCCTCCATCGACCAGCCGGACGCCGGAAACGACGGCTCGGTGAGCGGGTTCGGATCCAGCGACGGCAGGGTGAGCGGAGGCCCGGCCGGATCGGTCGCTGCCACGCTGTCCCGCCCGGCCGGCTCGGTGTCCGCCGACACCACCTCGGTCAACACGGTGTCTCGCCGGGCCCCGCGGTACTTGCCGCCGAACCGCTCCGGCTTTCCCGGCCCGTTGGTGAGGTTCTCTGGCCCGATACTCGTCATCCGTCTCGCCTGCCTCGCTCGGTTACCCGCCCTGCCCGGGGGGATGTCGACCAGCGCGTACCGAGAGGTACAACGAGACGGGCACGATGTGGCGACGGGAGCCGGCGGATCATGCGGGCCGGGGCGCGGCCACCCGCCCGGTTCGCGGTGTACAACACGGGTCTCCGTCCGGCCAGGCCGGACGGAGACCCGTCACCACTATTCCGGGAGTCAGCCGCGACCGAACCCGCCGTCCCTGGTGCTGACGACGAAGGCGTGCCAATCATCCGGGGCGAAGACGAGAGCCGGACCGGCCTTGTCCTTTGAGTCCCGAACCCCGACCGCCCCGGTCACGTACGCCACCTCCACGCAGTTGTCACAGTTCGGCCCGCTCTTCGAGCTCTTGAACCATGTCGCCTGCGTCAAGTCCACGGGGAATCCCTGCGTCGCCAATTCCACAACGGCTCCTCTGCCAGTCTCGCGATGTACTCGACGGACTCCTCCGGACGCCTGGCCGCTGCTCGAATGTGATCGAAGATGAAGCTGTACTTCTGTAGTTCGTCGCTCTTCTCCAGGAAGAGCCCACCCGTGGCGTTCTCTGCGTACACGACATCCGGATCACCGGGCTCGGGGAAGCTGAGGATCGTGAAGGTGCCGTCCATGCCGGCGTGCGCCCCTACCTCGAACGGCAGGACCTGCAACGTCACGTTCGGCAGTTGAGCCACCTCCACCAACCGTTTGAGCTGGTCACGCATGACCGTGTCCCCGCCCACCGGACGGCTTACCACCGCCTCATCGAGCACCACCCACAGATCGACCGGATCATCCTGGGTCAACAACGACTGACGGCCGAGTCGGACACGCACTCGTTGTCGTACCTGGTCAGGGCTGAAATCGGGCCGGGCAGCGCGGATCATCGCGCTGGCGTACTCCTCGGTTTCCAGGAGCCCCGGCACCACCTGCTGCTCGTACGCCCGGATCGAACTGGCGGCCGCCTCCAGCCCCACATAGGCCCCGACCAGCACCGTGCTGTACGGGTGCCACCAGCCCTTCTGCCGCGCCTCGCGGGCGATCTGCACCAGCTCGTCGCTCTCGGCACCCACCACCCCGTAGATCCGGAGCATGTCTCGCACGTCCCGGGGGGTCGCGGTGGTGTGGCCGGTCTCGATCCGCGAGATCTTGGACGCCGAGCACTCCAGCTGCTCCGCGACTGCCTCGATGGTGATCCCGGCCGTCTCGCGCTGGCGGCGCAGTTCCGCGCCGAGCCGGCGCCGCCGGATGGTCGGGCTGCGCCGCTCACTCACCGGTGTCACCTCTCCGCCTCGACGCGCCGCTGTCGCGCCACCCGCCTCGGGCGCGACCATCGGGGCGGGCGTTCGCGGCATGGGGTGGAGCCGGTCGTCGGCCGGCCGCGGCGGGCGAAACCGGTCTCAGTGTGCCGTCCGGGTACTGGCACGTTCAAGCGTTGTTTCACGCGAGCCGCTCACGTATCGGCAAAACTCGACGTGCAACTTGCATGAAGCACGCCCCTGATGCACCCTGTCCGTATGACACGGGTCACGCACCGTCTCCACGCCATCTCCCCACGTGATCAACATGGTGGAGGTGAGGACGGTGAGCGGGCCCGGCCGTCAGTCGCCGGCCCGGCCCCCGGACGCGGGGACCGGTCGCCCACGCCCGACGGCGGTGGCTCCAGCGACACCCCCTGAGCCGACCCAGGTCGAGCGACAGTTCGCCACCAGCGGATCCGGCGCCGACCATGCCAGCTCCACCAACCGGCCCACGAGACACGACCTCGTCGCCGGAGCCGAACATCCCCCCCGTTCAGCCTCGCCGGCCTTCCCCGCCGGCCAACCCATTCCAGGAGCCCATGTGCTTCCCCGCTCCGGTGACGTACTGCACGTGACACGCGCGGCGAGTGTCCAGTTCCTCAGACCCATCCTGTTCCGGGTGATCCGGGTGCTCGACCGGCCCACCTACGACGGCTGGCTCTGGCTCGAAGGCTACGAGTTGAACGCGGCGGGGGACGCGGTCAACCGGCGCTCGATCTTTGTCCAACGAGAAGGGCTGCGGCAGGCACAGGCCGCTCCGCAGCCGCGCCCGCACACCGTACGCTCGGCCCGTCGGCCAACCGCCCGGACCGCGGTTCGAGTCGGCTGAGCATTACGAACCACCGCCGGGGGGCATGCCGCCGCAATAGAATCGGTATGCCCACCCCGGCACGTTTCCACCCCGCGCGTCCAGGGCCCCGAACCTGGGATGGCCATGGTCAATCTGTCCGCGCGGCGGCCTCACCGGTCCCGTATCGCCTACGCCTTCGGGCTCCTGGCACTGCTCGGTGCCGCCACCACCCTGGTGGTGCTGGTCCGGGATCCCGCCCTGTCGTCCACCCGGCTGGCCGAACCTGTACCGGCACCGGAAATCACCGTGGTGGAGAGCGACCCGATAGGGCCGGACGACATGTCCGGCGCCTGGGACGGGTTCGCCACCGGCGACCAGGCCGGCCCGCCGGCCGGTGACCCGGCCGCGCTGTCCGGCGGCTCCGACCCGTCACCCGAATCACCGGAGCGTGATCCGGCCCCATCCGCCCGGGCCACCGGTGGGTACACCGCCGAGGAACTCAGTCGATCACTGTTCTGGTCCGGCGTGTTCGGACTGGCGATCTCTCTCGCCGGGCTGGGGCTGGTCGGCACCAGACGCCGCATGTGGTGAGCCCACCACTCACCCGGTGGGGCTCACCGTGGCGGTTGGCTCGGCGGTCGGCGTACCGGTCGGTGCACCCGTCGTCTCCGACGGGCTCGGGCTGGCCGCGGCCACCACCAGCGTGACCTCGTCGCCCGCCTGGACCAGCTGGCCCGTCTCGGGGTCGGTGGCGATGACGGTGCCCGCCGGCTGGTCCGACGGCCGGTACCGCACCTGGTAGCCGAGATCGAGCTGGTCCAGCATCGCCCGTGCCGCCGCCTCGGACAGGCCGACCAGCGGCGGCACCGGAAGCTGGGCCGGCGCCGGGCTGGTCGTCGGCGGTGGCGAGGGCGAACGCGTGGTAGGGGAGGCCGACGCGGTGGTCGGTGGCGCCGACGTCGTCGGCAGCGGCGACTGCGGAGCCGATCCACCCTCGTCCAACGCCTGACGGGCCAGCCACAGCCCGACACCCAGCAGGGCGACCAACAGCAACACGACGATGCCCCAGAGGATCGGCAACCACCACGGCCGCCCCGCCTGCTCGTCGGCGTACCACTCATTGCCCGACAGTTCGCGGTCGGCGCCCGGCCGGACCGACGGCACCTCCGCACGCCCCGACCACGCCGCCGGCCCGGATCGCTGCGCCGGCGGCGACGGCGCCGTCGCCGCCGGTGATTCCTCCGTCGTACGCCCCAGCGGCGCGGTCTCATCGGGGGTACGCCCCAACGGCGCGGTCTCGTCCGGGGTACGCCCCAGCGGCGCGGTTTCGTCGGGATTCCCGCTCGCCGGCGACAGCGGACGAGTCGCGTCGTCCGGCGGCTCCTGGCGATCGTGGCTCATGCCGGCACGTCCTTTCCGGAGCCGGGCGGGCGCAGGGCCCTCGACGGTCAACCTAACGGTTTCCCAGGCCACCGGCCGGCATCAGCGTGTCGGGTGCGCGTCACTGTGGCGAAGCGCTCTCGTCCCCGCTCGGGGTGCCGCATGAGATGTAGACGATGTCGTTCCACTTCCGGACCGCGCCGCCCTCAGGCTCCTGGGCGGTGACCGTTCCGGAGCGTCCGTTCGGGTAGCGGGGCGAGAACCCGTTGTCGACGAGTTCGGCCGCCGCGTCGCGGCACTTCATCCCGAGCAGGTCCGGCACCGAGTTCGGCGGCGCTGAGCCAGCCACGGTGACCACGACGGTGACGCCGCGGCGCACCGGCGTACCGGCCGTCGGGTTGGTGCTCAGCACGCTGGAGCTGTTCCCGCTGCCGAAGACGAACTGCCAGCCCAGCCCCAGACCGCGCAGTTCCTCCCGGGCTTCCTCGAAGTCCATGCCCACCAGGTCCGGCACGGCCAGCCCGGTGGGCCGGGTCGGCGCGGTGCTGCTGGGCGCCGCGGTGGTCGGCGTCGGCCGTTCGCGCGGTGGCGGACTGGTCTGGGCGCTGGGACTGCGGCTGCCGGTCGCCTCGGCGGGCGTCACCGGTGGCTTCTCATCCCCGGCCAGCACCCAGCCGCCAGCCGCCCCGATGACCGCGAGCAGGGCGGCCGCGATGCCGCCGCCGACCATCAGCGTCACCCGGTCCGGGCCGGTGTCGTCGCGCCCCGTCTCCCGATCCGTGGTTCCGTCCGTCATACCGCCCACCGCCTTATCGCCGGCGACCGTACCCGCCGGTGCCAAGCACTGTCCGTCACCGTTCACCGCCCGGTACCGCGCACGACTCGCCGCACCGACCACAGGACGTTACGCTGCCCGGCATGGCCAGACAGGGCTGGGGAGGATCGATCGCCACCGCGGCCGGCGTGGCAGCCGGCGCCGGGGCCGCTCAACTGGGTTTCGGGTACGGCCTGGGCATTCTCAACTGGGCACCGGCCGAGACGACCGCCGGCACGGCGGCCTGGGTGGCCAGCCTGATCTGGGCCACCTGGATCGCCGCCACCTCGACGATCTTCGGCGCGGTCTGCGCGCAACGGCTGCACGACCGCCGCTCCGCCGTGTCCCGACCGGACGCCGGACCCGACGGCACCGCCGTCCCACTGGCCGGCCGGGCGGTCGACCCGAGCCCGGCCACCGGTACCAGCCGGGACGGCGGCAACGGCGGTGTGTGGTGGATCGCGCTGGCCGGTGCGGCCGGTATGGGCGCACTGATCACAGTGTTGCTGGTCGCGGTACCGGCGCGGGTCGCGGTGGTGCCGGACACTCCGTCACCTCGGGACATGGCCGCCGGGTACGCGGCGGTCGGCGTGCTCGTCGGGGCGCTGGTGGCGCTCTGGGCGCTGCGCTGCCGGGCGGCAGCCACCAATGTCATCGCCACCGCCGGCTGGTTGTGGCTGCTCGCGGTCGTCGCCGTGGTCGACTCGGTGCTCGCCGGCCGCGGGCTGACCACCGCGCAGTTGGGCATCTGGCAGCTCAGCTCGGGCAGCGACCAGTTCTGGATCCGGGACTACTTCTACTGGCCGGGGGCGGTCCTCTCGCTCGGCTCGGCGCTGCTGATCGGTACGCTGGCCGCCCGACGCGGCGTCCGCGAGGCCGGCCGGCGGGTCGGTGCCACCGCCTCAGGTGCCGCCGGGCCGCTGCTGGTGGCGGTCGCGTATTTCCTGGCCGTGCCGAGGCTGACCGCGATCAGCCCGGAGCAGGTGTCGGCCCACCTCATCGCCCCGTACGCGGTGATCGTCGGAATCGGCGGATCCGTCCTGGTCGCGGCGCTCGCCCAGCGGGCGGCTCGACGTGAGCAGAGCCGCCCGACCACCGACGGCGGACCCACCGCGACGGTGCCCCGACAGCGGGTCGGGGACGACGACAAACTGGCCACCGATCCGGACCCGAAGGCAGCCGGCGAGCCTGCCGGGCGCACCGGTGGCGAGCCGGTGCCCGCCGGCGCCACGACCGGAACCCGCGCCGCGACCGGCACAACCGGCCGGCGACGCGCGTCCTCCTCTACGCCCGCCGAGGTGGCGACGCCCGCCGACGTGGCGGCGACTCCGACCACCCCGCCGGCCGTGACCGCCGGGGAATCGGCAGCGTCAACGGCGGCGGCGGGAAAGGCAGCGGCGGCCGATGCCAACTCGGCGTCCGACACCACCGGACGCCGGGCCCGACCGCCACGCCGGCCCCGCTGAGAACCGTCAGTCGATCGGCCAGGTGTGCACTGGCTCGTTGGTGCCCTGCAACTCGGCGTACCGCTGCAGCATGTAGTGCAGCGCGGCGCGGCGGTCCAGGCTCCGGTGCCGCTCGGCGGCCCAGACCGTGGCGGTCTGCCAGACCGCTCCGTTGCGGCCGATCCGGCAGCGCTGCTCGATGATGCCGAGCAGGCGGTCGCGCTCGGCCGGAGACACTCCGAAACCGTCGAGCCCGGCCGCGGCGATCGGCAGCAGCACGTCGAGCACCAACGTGGTCACCGGCACCTCGCCCAGCCGCGGCCAGTGCAGGACGGCGTCCATGCCGCGCCGGGCCGCGGCGTGGAAGTTCTCCTCGGCCGAGCTGAAGGTGAGCTGGCTCCAGATGGGGCGGTCGGCCTCGGCCAGGCCGCGGGCCAGCCCGAAGTAGAAGGCGGCGTTGGCCAGCATGTCGACCACGGTCGGCCCGGCCGGTAGCACCCGGTTCTCCACCCGCAGGTGCGGCCGGCCGTCCATGATGTCGTACACCGGCCGGTTCCACCGGTAGACGGTGCCGTTGTGCAGCCGCAACTCGGCCAGCTCGGGTACGCCGCCGGCGTGCAGGACCTCCACCGGGTCCTCGGTCTCGCAGATCGGCAGCAACGGCGGGAAGTAGCGGACGTTCTCCTCGAACAGGTCGAAGATCGAGGTGATCCACCGTTCCCCGAACCAGACCCGAGGGCGTACGCCCTGGGCTTTCAACTCGTCCGGCCGGGTGTCGGTGGCCTGCTCGAACAGGGCGATCCGGGTCTCCGCCCAGAGCTGACGGCCGTACAGGAAGGGCGAGTTGGCGCCCACTGCCACCTGCGCCGCAGCGATCGCCTGTGAGGCGTTCCAGTAGTCGGCGAAACTGTCCGGCGCGACCTGGAGGTGGAACTGGAGGCTGGTGCAGGCGGCCTCCGGGGCGATCGAGTCGGTGTACGTACGCAGTCGCTCGACGCCCCGGATGTCGAGTTCGATGTCCTCGCCTCGGGCGCCGACGATCTGGTCGTTGAGCACCCGGTACCGCTCGTTGGTGGAGAGATTGTCCGCCACCAGGTGGCGCTCGTTCAGCGTGGGCAGGATGCCGACCAGGACGATCCGGGTGTCCGACCGTGCCGCCCGCTCGTTCGCCCTGGTCAGGCTGCCGCTCAGGTCACGTTCGTAGTCGGCGAACCCGCCGCCGGAGATCAGGCGCGGGTTGGCGTTCAGCTCCAGATTGAACTGTCCCAGCTCGGTCTGGAACAGGGGATCGGCGATGGCGGCGAGGATCTCCTCGTTCCGCATCGCCGGCTCGGCCGCCGGATCCACCAGGTTGAGCTCTATCTCCAGCCCGGTCATCGGCCGGTCGGCGTCGAACCCGAAATCGTCCAGCATCAGCGCGAAGACATCGAGGCAGCGGCGGACCTTCTGCCGGTATCGGACCCGGTCCTCCCGGGAGAAGGCGGTTCGATCGACGTCCCTGCCCATGAATCCTCCCGGCGCGCGACGCGACGGAACGATGCCGTTCCGCAGCGCATTGTGAACCATACTCGGTAAGAGCGCCGAACCGGCCGGGCCGAAAGATCGGTCCATTGCCGCAGTTCACCCGGCCGGCAGGGCGGACCAACCCGGCACCGGCCTGGCCAAACGCTCCTACCGGGATCTCTACCCAGCCGGGCCAGCCAGCCCCCGGGCCAACCGGCGAACAACTTGTGACAATTCGCACCGCGGCCGGCCTGGAGACAGACAGCCGAAAGGCCCGCGCGGTGCGGGCGCGGGCCTTTCGGGGTGTACGGAGATCAGGACTGGCGGATAGCCTCGCCCTCGATCTCGATCTTGATCTTCTTGCCGACCAGCACGCCGCCGGACTCCAGGGCGACGTTCCAGGTCAGACCGAAGTCCTCCCGGTCGATCTCGGCGGTCGCCGAGAAGCCGAAGATGTCCTGGCCGAAGGGGCTGCGGCCGACGCCCTCGAACTCGACCTTCAGCTCGACCGGACGAGTCACGTCCTTGATGGTCAGCTCGCCGGTGAGGACGAACTCGCTGCCCTCCTGGGACTTCACGCCGGTGCTGCGGTACTCCAGGGTGGGGTACTTCTCGGCGTCGAGGAAGTCACCGCTGCGCAGGTGACCATCCCGGTCGCCCTGGGCGGTGTTGATGCTGGCGGCCTGGATGGTGGCGGAGACCGAGGACGCGAGCGGCTCCTCGGCGATGGTGATGGTCGCGCTGGCGTCGGCGAACTCACCGCGAACCTTGCTTACCATCATGTGACGGGCGACGAAGCCCACCCGCTTGTGCGCCGCATCCAGCAGGTAGGTGCCGGCCGCCGGGATGGTGAGGCCGTTCCACTCGCGGGTAACCGACTCGGTGCTGCTGGTCATGAGAAACTGCCCTCCAGGAGATTGTTTAGTAGCCCAACGGCTGCGTCAGCAACTATAGCCTCGGCAATATTCCTCGTGTCAAGGATTGGTAGGATGGGCTGGTGAACCCGAACGTGTTCGACGACCCTCGGATCACCGCCGTCGGCCTGCTCTTCGAGGTGCACGCCGGGCTGTCCGCCCGGTTCGCCACCCAACTGGAGGAACACGGACTGTCGCCGGTCGAGTTCGAGGTGCTCACCCGACTCAGCCGATCACCCGGCAACCAGCTGCGGATGACCGACCTCGCCGCGCAGACGTCGCTGTCCACCAGCGGTGTCACCCGGGTCGTGGACCGGATGGAACGCGACGGATTGATCGCCCGGCGGGCCTGCCCCTCTGACCGGCGCAGCTCGTACGCGGTCGTAACGGCCGCTGGCCTGCGCCGGCTCGACGAGAGCCTGCCCGGCCACCTTCAGCTCATCGAGGACTGGTTCACCAGCCAACTCGATCCGGCAGCGCTGAGCGCGCTGCTCGACGGCCTGCGTCGGGTGCGCGACGCCGTGCACCCGTGCGCCACCGCCGGCAGCGGCGGGTCCGCCCCGGCCGAGGGCGCGACCGCTTCCGCCCGGTGTTGACATCTCTGACAGTTTGTCGACACTTCCGCACCCCGGTGCCGGTTTACGCCCACCGCGACCCGTCCGGGACCTTCGGTGTTCGGGTCACCAGCCGAGCGTGACGCCACCGGCAGAAAGACCGGCAGAACCAATTGACCAGCGACAGCGCACCGGACCAATACCAAGCGCGCGGCAACAGCGGACACAAGCAGTGACCGTTGCGTCGGTTGAAGCAGAGCAAAGGTGGC
>NZ_JBFBAO010000026.1:0-32147 GCF_040682255.1 Micromonospora sp. NPDC051296
TCTCCGTCGCGCCCCCGGGCCGGGGGGGGGCGGGGCGGGGGGGGGGGGGCCCCCACCCCCCCCCGCCCGCCCCCACGACCGCCTCAGGTGATGTCCCGCCGGCGCATCGCCCATATCGCCGCGCCGAGGAAGACCACCACACCGACCGTGAACAGCACTGATGAGTGTTGCCAGGTGATGTCCAGGGTGGCCGGCCGGCACTCACCGGTGTACGTGGCGTTGCACGCCCGCCAGTCCTGGAGGGTGACGGTCTTGGTCATCCAGGCATACGCGTACGTGGGCAGCAGCCACGCCTCGGTGAAGCGAACCTGGGCCATCTGCAGCAGGATGCCGAGCCCGACCTGGCCGACCACCAGCACCCCGATCGCGCCACCGAGCGCCATCGCGGTGTGCCGGCCGAGTGAGGCCAGGGCGAAGCCCACCGTCGCCGCGACCAGCACCAGCACGATGCCCCGCAGCCCGGTGAGCAGGAACGACTGCCAGGCCCCGGAGGTCATCCCCTCGGTGGTTCCGCGCCAGGTGGCGACCAGCCAGAGGCTGCCGAACCAGGCCACGGTGGCGGGCAGGGCCAGGGCGAGCAGCCCGGTGAGCAGCGCCCCCAGCTTGGTCAACAGGACGGTCAGCCGTTTCGGACGCCAGAGCAGCAGGTTCATCATCCCGCCGGTGTTCCACTCGGCGCCGATGAAGGAGGCACCGACCACGAAGCCGATCAGGGCCAGGATCCCGGCCAGCGGGATGAGCATCTCGCCGAAGCTCTCCCGAAACTCGAAGGTCGAGGGCAGGTACCACCGTGCCTCGAACGCATCGCGGGGCGGCGGGCTGATCTGCGTGCAGTCGTCCGTGTAGAACTCGGTGCCCGCCGCCTTCGCCTGTTCGCAGGCGGCGCGCTCTTGCTCGGCCCACCGGACCTGCTCCTGGTGCTGCCGGTCGGCGGCCCGCTCGGCCGCTGCCCACTGCTCGGGGCCGATCTTCTCGTTGCTGATGAACATGCCAGCCACCACGAGGGCGAGCACCAGCAGGCCCGCCGCCGTCATCCAGCGGGCGAAGCGCCGCTTGGCCAGCCGGCGCAGTTCGGTACGGAAGAGACTCACGCGCCCCAACCTCCCCCGGTGGGCGCGGACGGCTCCGCCCCATCGATTCGTACGGACTGGTCGACCTGCCGGTGCTGACCGGGTACGGGCGCGGTGGCGGTCAGTTCGAGGAAGACGCTCTCCAGGTCGACCGCGACCGGAGCGAGTTCGCTGATGTAGAGGCCCTGCTCGGCCAGCAGCCGGGTGACCGTGGCCGGCTTGTCCACCCCGGCGAGCATCAGGTGGTCCTGGTTCGCGGTCACCCGCACCCCGGCCCGGGTCAGCGCGGCGGCGGCGGCCGGCAGGTCGGCGACCGCCTCCAGCCGGACCCGTACCGCACCGGAGGAGTGCTGCGCCAGCACCTCGTCGACCGGGCCGAAGGCGACCCGCCGGCCCAGCGAGATGATGGTGACCGAGTCGCAGATCAGCTGGATCTCGCCGAGGATGTGGCTGGACAGCACCACGGTCATGCCCGATTCGGCGAGGCTACGCATCAGCGTGCGCATCTCCCGGATGCCGCCCGGGTCGAGGCCGTTGGCCGGCTCGTCGAGGATCAGCAGCCGCGGGTTCTTCAGCAGGGCCGAGGCGACGGCGAGTCGCTGCTTCATGCCGAGCGAGTACGTCTTGACCCGCTCGCCGGCCCGGTCGCGCAGCCCGACCAGCTCCAGCACCTCGTCGACCCGCTGCGCGGGCACCTCGCCGGCGCTCGCCAGCAGGGACAGGGTGTCCCGCGCGGTGAAGTGCGGGAAGAACTGCGGGCTCTCCACGATCGCGCCGACCTGCCCGGCGACCTGCGGCAACGCCTCGGGCACCTGGTGCCCGAGGATCGTCATCCGGCCGCCGTCCGGCCGGATGAGGCCGAGCAGCGTACGCAGCGTGGTGGTCTTTCCCGAGCCGTTGGGGCCGAGGAAGCCGTGCACCTGCCCCGCCTCGACCCGCATGTCGAAGCCGTCCAGGGCATTGCGGGTGCCGCGTCGTCGACTCCGGTATGTCTTTCGTAGACCTTCGATCTCCAGGACAGCTGGCAAGCTGCACCTCCCCCGATGGTGTGTGGGTGACGACGGACACCATACGCGGTATACACAAGGAGGCAATACCCGGTATGCAGCGCCACGCCGGTCCAGTTGTTAAGAGGGGGCCCGTCCTATACCGGAGGCGTTAAAAGGGGGCCCTTCCTTGCACCTCAGGCGGAGATGACGTGGACGCCGGCGGCGCGGAAGGCGTCCACCACCTCGGGCGCGGCGCCCGAGTCGGTGACCAGGGTCTCGACCCGGTCGACGGGGCAGATCCGGGCGAAGGCGTGACCGCCCAGTTTGGACGAGTCAGCGATGATCACCACCCGCTTGGCCCGGGCCACCATCAGGTTGTTCATCGCCGCCTCGCCCTCGTGGTGAGCGGCGGCACCGAGCTGCGGGTCGATCGCGTCCACTCCGAGCAGCGCCACGTCCAGGGTGACCTCGCGCAACAGCGCCCCGCCCAACGGACCGACCAGCTCGAACGACTTCGGTCGCACCACCCCGCCGGCCACCACGACCTTCATCCGGGAGCGGACCAGCAGCTCGTTGGCGATGTTCAGGGCGTTGGTGACCACGGTCAGCTGGGCGCCCTCGGCGCTGGTGTTGAGATCGGGGCGGACGGCCAGCGCCCGGGCCACCTCGGTGCTGGTGGTGCCGCCGTTGAGGCCGACCACCGTGCCCGGCGAGACCAGTGCCGCCGCGGCGGTACCGATGCGCTGCTTCTCGGCTGAGTGCTTGGCCGTCTTGTAACGCAGCGGCAGGTCGTACGAGACCCCGTTGGCGACCGCGCCACCCCGGGTACGCGTGATCATCTGCTGCTGGGCGAGCTGGTCGAAGTCCCGGCGGATGGTGGCCTGGGAGACGGCCAGCCGCTCGGCGGCCTCCTCGACGCTGACCCGGCCGGAGTCGGTCAGCATTTCGAGCAGGGCGTTCCATCTGGCGTAGCGGTCCACCCCGAAGCCTCCGTGTCTGCACGATCGGTGATTGGTTGCGTGCACACTAGTGTTCGAAACTAGGATGAGGCAAAAGCTCACCCTGCTCAATCGCCCCTGCGGTTGCTATTTCCACCAGGTTTCACGCAGAATGACGCGCGAAAGACGGCACAAACGAGCCGTATTGCGCAGCGGCCCGCCCTGCGAGGAGTTCTCATGGCCTACGTCCACGCGGAGATCGCGAGCCAGCCGGACTGCTGGCGCCAGGCGGCGGACCTCGCCCCCACGGTGCTCGACCGTCTTCCCCGCCCCGGTGAGCGGGTCGCCGTCGTCGGCTGCGGCACGTCGTGGTTCATGGCCACGGCGTACGCGGCCCGTCGCGAGGCCGCCGGCCAGGGTGAGACGGACGCCTTCCAGGCCAGCGAGTTCCCCGCCGGCCGGCACTACGACCGCGTGCTGGCGATCACCCGCTCCGGCACCACGACCGAGGTGCTGGACCTGCTCGCCGCGCTACGCGGACGGATCCCGACCACGGTGCTGGTCGGCGACCCCGGCTCCCCAGCGGTGGACATCGCGGACGCCGCCGTCACCATGCCGTTCGCCGACGAACGCTCGGTGGTGCAGACCCGCTTCGCCACCACCGCGCTGGCCCTGCTCCGCGCCCAACTCGGCGACAACATCACCGCGCTGGTGGCCGACGCGGAGGTCGCCGTCCGTGCCCCGCTGCCGATCGACCCGAGCCTGATCGAGCAGGTCACCTTCCTCGGCCGGGGCTGGACGGTCGGGCTGGCCCAGGAGGCGGCGCTGAAGTGCCGCGAGGCGGCCACCTTCTGGGCCGAGGCGTACCCGGCGATGGACTACCGGCACGGCCCCATCTCGGTGGCCGCCCCGGGCCGGCTGGTCTGGGCCTTCGGGGAGTTGCCCGAGGGGCTGCCCGAGGACGTCGCCGCCACCGGCGCGGCGTTCGTGCACAGCCGCACCCACGGCTGCCGTACGGTGCTGGGCCGCTGGGCCGCCGGGCGTACCCCGGTCGACCCGATGGCCGACCTGATCCTGGCCCAGCGCTTCGCGGTCGCCCTGGCCACCAGTCGCGGGCTCGACCCCGACGCGCCCCGGCACCTGAGCCGGTCCGTGGTGCTCGCGTGAGCCCAGCACGGAGCACGCTCGGGCCGGCGCCGAGCGCAGAGGTGGTGGCGTGATCGACGGCGATGTCGTCGTCGCGTTGGACGTGGGCGGCACCGGGATGAAGTGCGCCCTGATCCGACCCGATGGTGTCGTGGTGCACGCCGAACGGCACCCCACCGACGCCGGTCGCGGCGCCGACGCGGTGATCGGCACGATCCTGGCGGTGGCCGACGGGCTGGCCGGCAAGGCGCGTGCGGACGGACTCACCCCGACCGCGCTCGGCATCGTGGTGCCGGGTGTCGTCGACGAGGCACGCGGCGTCGCGGTCTGGTCGGCGAACGTCGGCTTCCGGGACGTACCGCTGCGCGACCTGGCGTCCGCGCGGCTCGGCCTGCCCACGGCGCTCGGCCACGACGTGCGCGCCGGCGGCCTCGCCGAGGCGCGGATCGGCGCCGGCCGGGACGCCGGGCACGTCCTCTTCGTGGCGATCGGCACCGGCATCGCCGCCGCGCACGTGGTCGCCGGATCGGCCGCCACCGGCGCGCACGGCGCGGCCGGCGAACTCGGCCATATCCTGGTCCGCCCCGCCGGGCCGGTCTGCGGCTGCGGGCGTCCGGGCTGTCTGGAGACGATCGCCTCCGCCTCGGCCGTCGCGCGCCGCTACGCCGAACTCGCCGCCGACCCCGAATCAGCGGACCTCGCCGCCGCGACGCCGGACGGCCGGTCCGCCGACCTGCCCGGCACGGAGCGGACGATGGTGACCGCCGCCGAGGTGGCCGCTCGGGCGGCGGCCGGCGAGGAACTCGCCACCCGGGTCTGGCGGGAGGCCGTCGAGGCGCTGGCCGACGGTCTCGCCACCGGCCAGGCCCTGTTCGACGTGGAGACGATCGTCCTGGGCGGCGGCCTCGCCCAGGCCGGCGCCGGACTGTTCGACCCGCTGCGTGCGGCCCTGCGGGACCGGCTCACCTTCCACCGGGAGCCGCGACTGGTCCCGGCCGCCCTCGGCGACGAGGCGGGCTGCCTCGGTGCCGCCCTGCTCGCCCTCGACCAGCTGGAGACACGATGACCGTACGGGTGAACGGCAAGGTGGTGACCCCGAGCGGGGTGATCCGGCAGGGCTGCATCGAGGTCAGAGGCGACACCATCAGCGCGGTCGCCGAGTACCCGTCGGTGCGCGACGGGCACTGGATCGTGCCCGGCTTCGTGGACATCCACACCCACGGCGGGGGCGGGCACACCTTCACCACCGGCGACGCCGGCCAGGCGCGCGCCGCCGCCGCGTTCCACCTGCGGCACGGCACCACCAGCCTGCTGGCCAGCCTGGTCAGCGCGCCCTTCGAGCTGATGCGCTCGGCCACCACGGCCTTCGCGCCGCTGGTCCGCGAGGGCGTGCTGGCGGGCATCCACTTCGAGGGGCCGTACCTGTCCGCCGCCCGGTGCGGCGCGCAGAACCCGGAGTTCCTCCGCGACCCGTCCACCGACGAGCTGGCCGAGCTGATCAAGCTCGGCGACGGAACGGTACGGATGGTCACCATCGCTCCCGAACGCGCGGGCGCGCTGGAGGCCATCGGGCTGCTCACCGGGCACGGCGTGGTGGCCGCGGTCGGGCACACCGACGCGACGTACGAGCAGACCGTCGCGGCCGTGTCGGCGGGCGCGAGCGTCGGCACCCACCTGTTCAACGGGATGCGCCCGGTGCACCACCGGGAGCCGGGGCCGGTGGTGGCGTTGCTGACCGCGCCGAACGTGGTCTGCGAGCTGGTTGCCGACGGGGTGCACCTGCACGACGGGACACTCACCTTCGCCGCCTCGAATGCCGGTCCGGAGCGATGCGCGCTGATCACCGACGCGATGGCCGCCGCCGGCATGCCGGACGGCGACTACGAGCTGGGCGGCCAGGCGGTGACCGTCGCCGACGGGGTGGCCCGGCTCGCCCGCGACGGCGCGATCGCCGGCAGCACCCTCACCATGGACGCGGCCCTGCGAAACGCGGTGGCCGCCGGCATCCCGATGCCCGACGCGGTACGCATGGTGGCCACCACCCCGGCCCTGGCCGTCGGCCTCGGCGACCAGGTCGGCGCCCTCCAGGCCGGCCTGCGTGCCGACCTGGTGGTACTCGACGACGACCTTGAGATCGTCCGGGTGATGCGCGCCGGCTCCTGGCTGGAGTGACGCGGCGGCTGCGGCGGCCCGGGTAGCGCCGGTCAGCCGGCCGTCGGGATCTCCACACCGAGTACGGCCTGCTCGTCCGGGCGGTGCACCAGCACGTCGGCCAGGTACGACTGCACCGCGTGCCGCATCCCGACGTCCCGGCCGGCGCGCTCGGAGAGCAGCCACTTGTGCTCGATGATCTGTGCGAACAGCTCCTGCGGCTCCAGCTTGCGCCGCAGGTGCGCGGGTACCGCCCGGACCACCGGCTCGAACACCTCGGTCAACCAGCGGTGGGCGGCCTGCTGCTCGTCGGTCAGGTCGCTCTCCGCCCGGTACGCGTCGAGGTCGTTGAGTAGCCGGCGGGCCTGGTTCTCCTCGGCGTCCAAGCCGGTGAGCCGGAGCAGCCGGCGGGTGTGGTAGCCGGCGTCGACCACCTTGGGCCGAATCAGATACCGACCGTTGTCGATGGTCGACATGGCCACCTCGGCGACGTCGAAACCCATCTCGTTGAGCCGGCGGATGCGCCCCTCGATGTCGTGCCGGGCCTCCCGCTCGACCTGCTGCTCGTAGGTGATCTCGTGCCAGAGCCGCTCGTAGCGCTGCACGACCTCCTCGCAGACCACCTCGGGGTCGATCGAGTCGTGCAGCAGGCCGGCGGCCTGGAGATCCAGCGCCTCGCCGAAGATGTTGACCCGGGCGATCTCCAGATCCTCGCCACGTTGGCCGTTGGAGAGCACGCTGCGCAACGCCCCGGTCTCGGCGTCGACCAGGTACGCGGCGAAGGCACCCGCGTCCCGCCGGAACAGCGTGTTCGACAGCGAGCAGTCGCCCCAGAAGAAGCCGGTCAGGTGCATCCGGACCAGCAGCGCGGCGAGCGCATCGAGCAGCCGGCCCATCGTCTCCGGCCGCAACGTGTGCGAGAAGAGCGCCCGGTACGGCAGGGAGAACTGCAGGTGACGGGTGATCAGCACCGGATCCAGCGGCTCCCCCGCGTCGGACTCCCGGTCGGCGACGATCGCCACGGCCTGCACCGACGGGAAGTCGATCCGTTCCAGGGCGCGTAGCAGGTCGTACTCCCGCTCGGCCACCCGCTCACCGGTCTCCTTGACCGCGTAGACGTACCCGCCGAGGCGCACGAACCGCACCACGTGCCGGGAGATACCCTGCGGCAGCGCGACCAGGTGTTCGGCCGGCCACTGCTCCAACGGGGTCGACCAGGGCAGGTCGAGCAGCGCCGGGTCGACGAGGGCCGAGGTGATCCGCACGGCGTCAAGTCTGACGCCTGCCCCGCCGGAACGCTTCCCCGCGTGGCTGGGCACACAGTCGCCCCGCACCGCGCGAGCCCGGCCACCGCGCGGGGCCGGTAGCGTGATCGGGGTGCGGGAGACCACGACGGTACGCCGGAACCTGCGGCCCCAGCCGGTCCGCCCGGCCGGCTGGTGGTTCGACGCCCTGCTGCTGGCCGCCCTCGTCGGGCTGACCGCCGCGCTCGCCGCCGGCTGGTTCTTCGGGATCGACCGCGGGGTGGCCGACTGGGCCGATGCGCACCGCCCCACCGCCGCCTGGTGGGTCGCGGCCGTGCTCAACTACCTCGGTCAGGGCACCCCGCTGACGCTGATCGCGGCCGGCCTGGGGGTGCTGCTGGCGATCCGGCTGCGCTCCGTGCGCCCACTGCTCGTCCCGGTGACCGCCTTCGTGCTCACCTACCTGACCATCGGCCCGCTGAAGGTGTGGACGGCCCGGCCGGCACCGAGCGCCAGCGTCAAGGAGCCGTTCCTGCCGCCGGAACAGACCCTCCCGCTCTTCCAGGACGACCTGCCGGTGAGGTTCGCCCAGTCCTACCCGTCCGGGCATGTGGCCAACGCCATCGTCTGGTACGGCGTCCTCGCGCTGCTGCTCGCCCCACTGCTGGCCAGCCTCGGCCGCACCATGCCGCGTCGGCTGGTGCTCACGGTCCGGATCGTGCCGCCCGCCGTGGTGCTGTGCACCACCACGTACCTGGGCTGGCACTGGCTGACCGACTCGGTGGCCGGGCTGCTGCTGGGGCTGCTGCTGGACCGGATACTGCACCGGGTGCCCTGGGACGGCCTGCCGCTACCCAGCCGGCTACGGCCATGGGACCGGCCGTTCACCCAGCCCACCTAGAGTGCCGCCGTGAATCAACTCGTACGCCGGTTGGGCGTGCCGGATGCCGTGATCATCGGTCTGGGTTCGATGCTCGGCGCAGGCGTCTTCGTGGTCTTCGCCCCCGCCGTCGCGGCGGCCGGCGGGACCGGCCTGCTGGTGGCAGTGGCCCTGGCCGGCTTCATCGCGTTCTGCAACGCGACCAGCTCGGCCCGGCTGGCGACCCGTTACCCCGAGTCCGGCGGCACCTACGTCTACGGCCGGGAGCGGCTCGGCCCGTTCGCCGGTTTCCTCGCCGGCTGGGGGTTCGTGGTCGGCAAGACGGCCAGCTGCGCGGCGATGGCGCTGACCATCGGCGCGTACCTCTGGCCGGGGCAGGCCCGGCTCGTCGCGGTCGCCGCCGTCATCGCGGTGACCGGGGTGAACCTGCGCGGGATCGGCAAAACCGCGACCGCCACCCGGGTCCTGGTGCTGGTCGTGCTGGCGGTGCTGGCCCTGGTCGCGGTGGCTGGCGCGACCGGCGTGTCGGTCGGCCGCATTGATCAGCCCGGTGGTTCCGCCCGGGGCGTGCTCACCGCGGCCGGCCTGCTCTTCTTTGCCTTCGCCGGGTACGCCCGGATCGCCACCCTCGGCGAGGAGGTCCGTGAGCCGGAACGGACCATCCCCCGGGCGGTGCCGCTGGCGCTCGGCCTGGTGCTGGTCATCTACCTGGTGCTGGCCGTGATCGCACTCGGCGTACTCGGGCCGGCCCGGCTCGCCGGGTCGGCCGCCCCGCTGGCCGACGTGGTGACCGCCGCCGGGCTGCCCGGCCTGGCCTGGGTGGTCCGCGCCGGGGCGACCGTCGCGGTGACCGGGGTGCTGCTGTCCCTGGTGGCCGGGGTCGGCCGCACCACTCTGGCAATGGCCCGCCGCCATGACCTGCCCGCCGCGCTGGCCGCCGTGCACCCCGTGCACCGGGTACCGCATCGGGCCGAACTGGCGGTGGCCGCCGTGGTGATCCTCGTGGTGGCCCTCGGCGACGTCCGCAGCGCGATCGGCTTCTCCAGCGTCACCGTGCTGGTCTACTACGCGATCACCAACGCGGCGGCGCTGACCCTCGGTCGGGAACCGTCGCGGAAACTGCCGGTGCAGGCGCTCGCCGTGGCGGGGCTGGTCGGCTGCCTGGTGCTCGCGGTCAACCTGCCGCTGTCGAATGTGCTCGCCGGCTTCGGCGTGCTCGCTCTCGGCGCCGCCTGGTACGCACTGCGCCCAGCCCGTCACTGACCCACCACGGCCCCCGCGCCCTCACGGCACCGGGCGCCGTCGATCATCGAGGGTTGAGCCTCACTCGTCGGCCTCTCTCGGGAGAGGCGGTGTCCCGGATGGTGTCGGGGTCTCTGGCTCGGGTGGACCGGCCGCGCGGAGCAGGGCGTTCAGGCCCGCGCGCCGGGCCAGCACGGTCAGCCGGTCACCCGCGACGATCACCATGCGCGGGTCCGGCGACCAGTCGAGGCGTTGCCCGGCCCGGGCGTGCGCGAGCAGGCGTACGCTGCCGGGCCGCCCGATGGTGCCGAGCGAAAGGCCGTCCAGTTCCGAGCCGGCCGCCACCGAAACCTCGGTGACCAGCAGGGCGTGCCGGCCGACCGGGATGGTGGCGATCACCGCCCGGTCCAGCAGCGCGGCGGCGAACGACGGGGCGGCCAGGTAGGAGACGCTGCGCGAGGTGCCGATGCCGAAGGCCCGCTGCACCCGCTCGGCGAAGTCGCCGTCGAAGAGCCGCAGCACCACGCGGAGCTGGTCGTTGATGGTCCGGCCGTTCAGCGCCGCCCGTAGGTTCGCCCCGTCGTCGGTGGAGACCACCACCAGCGCCTGGCAGTTGGCCACCGAGGCGGCCCGCAGCGTCTCCTCCTGCGCCGCGTCCCCGACCACCACCGGTACGCCCAATCGCCGGGCCAGCCCCGCGCCGCGGGCGTCTCCGCTCTTGTCGATCGCCACCACCTCGACGCCCAGGTCGTTGAGCTGGGCCATCACCCGGGTGCCGATGTTGCCCAGCCCCACCACCACGACGTGCCCGGCGCGCTCGGGCAGGATCCGCCCGGTGTGCACGGCCAGCCGGGCCCGGACCACGCCGTCCACGACCACCGCCGTGATCAGCGGGATCAACGCCAGCCCGGCGAGGTTGAGCACCACCTGCATGACCTGCTCGGCGGCCGACTTGTCGATGTCCGGATCCTGGCCGGTGAGGGTGGTGACCAGCGTCAAGTAGAGCGCGTCGGCCCAGGAGACGTCCGCCGCGTTGGCGTACAGCCCGCCCAGTGCCCCGACCACGGCGAGCAACACGAGCACCGCGATCCCGATTTTGCGAGTGGCGAAGCCACGGATCGCCCGGAGCACCATCGCCACCGGCCGGCGCCGCCGCCGCGCCCGGACCAGCCGGCGCGCGGCCAGCTCGGTGCCGGCTGGCCGGCCGAGCGCCTCGGCGAGGACCACGTCGGCTCGCCGGTCGTCGGTCGGGAGTACCTGTTCCTGCTGGGGATCGCGGGTGTCGGCCACCCCGCAGACGATCTCGCCCGGGCGTACGTCGCCCCGGCGGGCCACGTAGAGGGTGCGTCCGCCGTGCCGGAAGTACGTGGGCGCGACCTCACCGAGCGCGGCGGCCACGAAGGCCGGAGCAGCCATCGAGGCGTCCGAGAGCACGGACGAGTCGGGGAAGATCTGCCGTACGCCGTTGGCCAGACCGGTGTTGAACATCCGCACCACCAGGCGCAACCGGGGTTCGACCTCCTGCGCGCAGAGCGCGGCGTGCATGTTGCCCACGTCGTCCTGGTGCAGCAGGGCCAGCCCTGCCGCGCCGGCCAGCCCCGCCCGACGGAAGGTGACCTCGTCCAGCCGGTCGGCGCGGATGACCTCGATGCCGGGCAGATCACGGCCGTCCGGCCCCGGCGAACGCCGGCGTTCGGGCACGATGAGGGTGATCCGCAGCCGGCCAGCCTGCGTCTCGCTGGCGAGCATCGCCCGCACCACCCAGTAGGCGAGGGGGTCCTGACCGCAAATCACGTAGTGCGCCCGAGGCTCCCCGTTGACCCGCAACCGGCGGCTGGCCCGTCGGGCCCGATCGAGCAACGGCTCCGCCATGGCCCGAATCGTAGTAAGGCGGTCGCACTCCGCGCAGCCCCGTGACGATCATGGACACTCCGCTGGCCGGCATGTCCCGGCCGGTGACGGGTAGGGCAGCGGCATGCAGACGTTCCTGCCGTACCCGGACTTCCTGGCCAGCGCCCGGGCGCTGGACCCGAGACGGCTGGGCAAGCAGCGGGTGGAGGCGATCCAGGTGCTACGCGGGCTGACCCGGCCCACGTACGGCTGGCGCAACCACCCGGCGGTGAAGATGTGGGCCGGGTACGAGGAGGCCCTGACCCGGTACGGGCTGGATGTCTGCGCGGTCTGGTGCGCGGCGGGCCGGGCCGACACCTGCGCGGCGACGCTGACCGCCGACCTCGCCGCCGCCTGCGGCATCGACCAGGTCCGGTCCCAGCAGGAACTGGCCGTAGCCGGGGAGCTGCCGCCCTGGCTCGGCCGGACGGATCTGCACCTGAGCCACCGATCGTCGCTGCTGCGCAAGGACCCCGCCCACTACCGCCCGATCTTCGGCGACGACGTCCCGAACGACCTGGAGTACGTCTGGCCGCCCTCCGACCGCCCCCGCCGCTGCCTCCGGTGAAAGGAAGGGCCCCCTATTAACGCCTCGTGAGGTACCCGGGCCCCTTGTTAACACCAGCCTGTTAAGAAGGGGCCCTTCCTTCCACGTCGGGCAGACTGAGGAGCGTCGCCCGAGGAGGTGCGGTGTGGCGCTGTCGCAGGTGGTCGGTCGGCTTCTCGGCGTACGCGCGCACGAGGTGGACCCGGGCGGCGGTGGTGGTTCCCGGATCCCGCAGCCGGTCGCGGCGGTGGTCGTGGGCGGTGGGATCGCCGGCATGTCCGCGGCGGTGGTCCTCGCCGAGCGCGGCGTCGAGGTGACCGTTCTGGAGGCCGCGCCGACCCTGGGCGGGCGGCTCGGTGCCTGGCCGGAGACCCTCGCCGACGGCAGCCGGCAGGTCAACGAGCACGGCTTCCACGCCTTCTTCCGGCAGTACTACAACTGGCGCAACATCCTGCGCCGGGTTGACCCGGCGCTGACCTTCCTCCGGCCGGTCCCCGGCTATCCGGTGCTGAGCGCCGAATGGCCGACCGAGGAGTTCGGGCGGTTGCCACCCGCCCCGCCGGCGAACCTGCTCACCCTGCTGGCCCGCAGCCCCAGCCTGCGCCTTCGTGACCTGCGCTGGATGGACCGGGACGCCGCCCTGCCGCTGCTGGCCTACCACCCGGCGCGCACCTACGCCGAATTCGACCACGCCACCGCCGACGAACTACTCACCTCGTTACGGCTGCCGGACCGGGCCCGGGCGATGCTCTTCGAGGTCTTCTCCCACTCGTTCTTCAACCACGAGGCGGAGATGTCGGCCGCCGAGATGATCGCCCAGTTCCACTTCTACCTGCTGGGAAACCCGGAAGGACTGGCCTTCGACTGCCCCGACGAGGACTACGCCACGGCCATCTGGCGACCACTGGCCCGGCACGTGGAGCGCCACGGCGGCCGGGTGGTCACCGGCGTCGCGGCGACCGCGCTGCACCGGGAACCCACCGGGTGGCGGGTGGCGACCACCGAGGCGGCGTACCGGGCCGGGCACGTCGTGCTCGCCGTCGACCCGCCGGCCCTGGGCGCGCTGGTCGCTGCCTCCCCAGCGCTGACCGAGGCCGCCCCGGAACTGGTGGCGGCGCTGCCCGCGTACGGTCGGCCCGGCCCGCCGTACGCGGTCGCGCGCTACTGGTGCGACGGGGACGTCGAGGCTGGGCGGGCGATCTTCAGCGGGGTGTCCCGACAGTCCACCCTGGACTCGGTGACCCTGTACCACCGGCTGGAGCACGAGTCACGGCGCTGGGCGGAACGCACCGGCGGATCGGTGATCGAGCTGCACGCGTACGCCTGCGAGCCGGACGTGCCCGCCGAAGAGCTGGCCGCACGGATGCTCGCCGAGCTGACCGGGCTCTGGCCGGAGGCGGCCCGGCTGCGGGTACGGGAGCTGCGGGCCCGGGTGGAGGCGAGGGCACCGGCCTTCGCCCCGGGCAGCCACGCCCGGCGGCCCGGGGTACGCACCGACGCCGACGGGCTCTATCTGGCCGGCGACGGCATCCGCACCGATTTCCCGAGCGCGCTGATGGAGCGGGCGGCGGCCACCGGCATCATCGCGGCGAACCACATCCTGCGGGCGGAGGGCGGCGCGGCCGAACCGGTCCGCTCGGTCCGCCCCCACGGCCTGCTCGCCCGACGCTGAGCCGCCCACAGCCGCCGCCCGGCGCTGAGCCGCATCGAAATGCGTTGCCGCTGCCCCGGGGCCGGACCTACCGTGATCACGCAAGGTCAACCGCCGTTCCGGGAGCACGCCATGTCGATGTCGTACGTCACCGCCGTGCCGTCGTGGCTGCTCAGCGGCGGTTGCCGCACCGAACGCCCCCGAGGTGGCCGGCCCGACTGACGCGTACCCGCACTCGCCGAGCCGCCCACCCGCCCGGGGTCGGGCGGCTCGTCGCTGTCCGGCCCGTACGTCCGTCACCGCCATGGAGGGGAGATCCCGGTGGACGCCGTCCTCGTTGTCAACGCCGACCTCGGCCCGCTGCACCGGGTCACCGTCCAACACGCGATCCGGATGCTCTGCCGCCGGGTCGCCGAGATCCACGAGGCCGTGCCGGACCGGGTCATCGGGGTCTTCCCGATGCCCCGGGTCGTCCGGCTGGTCCGTTACGTGGTGACTCGCTGGCGGTTCAGCTCCGGCCCGGCCTGGTCCCGCGCCGGGGTGTTGCGCCGGGACGGCCGGTGCTGCGCGTACTGCGACGGGCCGGCGAGCACCATCGACCACATCCTGCCCCGCTCGCGCGGTGGCCGGAACACCTGGAAGAACACCACGGCCGCCTGCTACGCCTGCAACCAGCGCAAGGGCGACCGTACGCCGGTCGAGGCGGACATGCCGCTGCGGCGCGTACCGGTCGTGCCGAGCTGGGCGGCGCTGGCCGAGCGGTGACGGGCCGGCCGGCGGGAACGGGGGGCCGCGTCGGGGACGACCCCGGCGCGGCACCCGCCGGCCCCGTCGGCGGGAGTCAGCGGCCAGCGGGCGGCGTCCACCCGAAGCGCGGCGCACGGCGCTCGTGGTACGCGGCGACACCCTCCCGGGCCTCGCCGCTCGCCCACACCTGCCCGTGCCACCAGGCGACCCGGTCGTCGTCCGCCCGCCCGTCGATGATCTCCTTCGCACCGGCGACGCTGAGCTGCGAACGTTCCACGATCGCGCCGGTGAGCCCGTCGACCCGGGCGGCCAGGTCGGCACCGGGCAGCACCTCGTCGGCCAGGCCGATCCGCAGCGCCCGGTCGGCGTCGATCAGTTCGCTGGTGAAGAGCAGGTGCTTGGCCGCCGACGGGCCGACCAGCCGGGCCAGCCGGCGGGTGGTGGGCGCCGGGTAGACCAGGCCGAGCCGGGCCGGCGGTACGCCGAAGCGCGCGTCGTCGGCGACGATCCGCAGGTCGCAGGCGACGGCGAGTTGACAGCCGCCGCCGACACAGGCGCCCCGAACGGCGGCCACGGTCGGCTTGGCGAAGCGGGCCAGCCGCTCCTCGGCCGCGACCGCGATGCTGTCGTCGCCGGCGTCCAGCAGCTCGTCGAGGTCACCCAGGTCGGCGCCGGCGCAGAAGGTGCCGTCGGCGCCGGTGAGCACCAGCGCGCGGACCACCGGATCGGCCTCCAAGCCATCGAGCAGCACCGGCAGCTGGCGCCACATCGTCGGCGTCATCGCGTTGCGCCGGCCCGGGTTGCGGATGACCACCGTGGCCACCGCGCCCGCCACCTCGACGACCAGTTCCGCGTCCGCCACGCCCACCGCCCCTCTGACCGGCCGGCGCACCGGCCTTCCGCCAGGGCGTCGGCCCCGGTCCGGCGACCATAGCGGCGCGGACGGCCACGCCTACCGGGTGGGGGTCCCGCCGTCACCCGGCGACCGCCGCTGTACGCCTGACCGCTGCCCGCCATTCACCGGCGGGCCGCCCGGAGTCCCTAGCGTCACTGTGCGCACATGTCGGTCCGGCGCGAGTTAGCAGGTGGTCATGCCATCCACACCCGAGGTCAGCGTGGTCGTCCCCACCCTCGCCCGTCCTGCGCTGGTGACCCGGGCGGTCCGCAGCGCCCTCGCGCAGACCGTGACCGACATCGAGGTCATCGTCGTGGTCGACGGGCCGGACGAGGAGACCGGCAAGGCCCTCGCCGAGATCGGCGACCCCCGGCTGCGGGTGGTGGAACTGCCCGCCAAGGCAGGCGCGCCCAACGCCCGCAACATGGGCGTACGCGAGGCCCGCGCCCGCTGGACGGCGCTGCTGGACGACGACGACGAGTGGCTGCCCGACAAGCTGGCCGTCCAGCTGGAAGTCGCTCGGGGTGCCGCGGTGCCGAGCCCGATCGTCGCCAGTCGTCTGATCAACAAGACGCCCCGAGCGGAGTTCGTGATGCCCCGCCGGCTACCCGAGCCGGGCGAGCCGATCTGCGAGTACCTGACCCTCCGGCGTGGGCTGTTCCACGGCGACGGCTTCATCCAGACCTCGACCATCATGGCGCCGACCGAGTTGCTGCGCCGGGTGCCGTTCACCGTCGGCCTGCGCCGGCAGCAGGAACTCGACTGGACCGTACGCGCGACGAGTCACCCGGACGTCGATCTGATCATCGCCGCCGAGCCGCTGGTGCTCTGGCATCAGGACGAGGACCGGCCGCGGATCAGTCTCAGCTCGCCGTGGCAGGCACAGCTGGAGTGGCTGCGCGGAATCCGGCCGCTGATCACCCCTCGGGCGTACGCCGCGATCACGATGAGCATCATCAGCTCCATGGCGGCGCCGACCCGCAGCCTCCGGGTCTTCCGTCTGTTGCTCACCGAGGCCCGCCGGCACGGCCGGCCGAGCGCCCTCGACTACCTGACGTTCCTGCAAATCTGGCTGATCCCCCCGCAGCTGCGGCACCGGGTACGCGACCGGATCCTCGGCCGCCGGACCGCCGCCCAGATCGAACAACCGGCCGCCGGCCAGGACGGGCAACCGGTACCGGGTGTGGCCGGCCAACGGGCCGCGGGCCAACCGCCGGTCGCCGACCCGGATGGCCCGGACCTACGGGCCGGGTCGACGGAAACCGGGGCCGATGTCCGGCGATAGGGTCGCCGCGATCTGGCGGAGCTGCCTGCTACCCGGGTCGGAGACGTTCATCCGCAACCAGGCCGACGCGCTGCCCACCTGGCGCCCGGTCTACCTGGGTGCGGTCCGGGTCGCCTCGCCACTGGTCCGGGACACCGACGTGGTGGTCTGCCCGGACACGCCTCGTGGCCGCCGCGAGTGGCTACGGTTGCGGCTGACCGGCGGCTCGCCCCGGCTGCGCCGGCTGCTGGCCCGGTTGCGACCCGACGTGGTGCACGCCCACTTCGGCGGGGACGGTTGGCTGGTCAGCCGCACCGCCACGCAGCTCGGCATTCCACTGGTCATCACCCTGCACGGCCTCGACGTCACCCAGCAGCCGGCCGCCCCCGGGCCGCGCGGTGCCCGGCACCGGCGCAACCTGCGGACCGCGTTCGACCGGGCCGCGCTGATCCTCGCCGTCTCCGGACCGATCCGGGACCGGGCGGTGGAGCTGGGCGCGGACCCGGCGAAGGTCCGCGTACACCACACCGGGGTGCCCGTCCCGACGGAGCCGCCGGCGGGCCCGAAGAACTGGGACGTGGTCTTCGTCGGTCGGTTCGTCGAGAAGAAGGGGGTCGACGACCTCGTCGAGGCGATCGGGTTGCTGTCGGACCTGCGCCCCCGGGTCGGGCTGATCGGCACCGGGCCGATGCACGAACAGGTACGCGCCCGCGCCGAGCGGCTCCGCGTGGACGCGACGTTCCTCGGCGCGCTGCCGCCGGCCGAGGCGCTGCGGCACGTGGCCGAGTCCCGGATCCTCGCGGCACCGTCGCGGACCGCGTCGGACGGCGACACCGAGGGCCTGCCGACCACGATCCTGGAGGCCGGCAGCCTCGGCGTGCCGGTCGTCTCGACCTACCACAGCGGCATCCCCGAGGCGGTCACCCACGAGACGAACGGCCTGCTAAGCCCAGAGGCCGACCCGGCGGCCCTGGCCGCCAACCTCCGCCGCCTGCTGACCACCCCCACGCTCCGCGACCACCTAGGCCACGAAGCCCGCCGCCGAGTGGAACGCGACTTCAACCTCCACCAACAAACCCGCCACCTGGAAACCCTCTACAACTCCCTCACTCCGACCCCGAGCTGACCCTCGCCGATCTTGCACTTTCGGTCGCCGAGTTGCCCTTTTCGCGGCTTTTGTTGAGACGAAAAGTGCAAGATCGGCGAGGCGTGGGGTCAGTCTTGGGGGCGGAGACGGCGTACGGCGGAGCGGGCGGAGCGGGCGGTGGCGAGCAGGAGGCGGCCGGCGCGTGCGGTCGGCGTACCGCTGAGCAGGGACACGATCCGGCGCAGTCGCTTCAGCTCGTCGTCGCGGTCGGTGAGCGTCTGGTCGTACCACTGGTGCAGGGCGTGGGCCTCGGCCAGTTCGCGGGCCAGCCGGTCCCGGTCCAGCAGCAGTTCCCGCCAGCCCGGACGCCCGGAAACCTCGGCGTCACCGGCGAGCGCGTCCGGCTCGCGTCCGGCCATGGTGGCCAGGGTCGCCGCCAGCTCGTCGGTCGGTGCCGGCCATAGGTGGGCCAGCCCGGCGTCGACCAGCCGGGACGCCAGCCGGCGCAGCGCCGCCGCCGGCTCGGCCGGGTCCGCCAACCCGTGCCAGGTGCCGGCGGGCGTGACCACCACCTGGTCCGCCGGGACGCCGGCGTCCGCGCCGGCCTGCCACGCGGCGAGCAGCGCACGCACCGCGGGCAGGTCCCGCCGCAGCGTCGCGGCCACGACCAACTCCTCGACGGTACGCCCCGGCGGAACCGCGCCGCCGTCGGCGAACCGCCACCCGCCGGCCGGGTCACGGTGGACCTGCCGGAGCCGGCCGTCCCCGACCAGCACCGCCGCCGGCAGGCCAACCGGCGAGGCTTCGGTCGTCGGGCCGCGTTCGGCCAGCAGGAACCAGCCCGGCGCCAACTCCGCCGCGGCCCCGTTCCGAATGGCCGCCCCGGCCAGCCAGGCCGGATCGGCCAGCCGGGCCGGATCGACCAGCCGGGCCGGATCGACCAGCCGGGCCGGATCGACCAGCCGGGCCGGATCGACCAGCCGGGCCGGATCGGCCAGTACCTGCGAGTCGGGCACGGTGCCGCCCAGCGCGGCCTGGAGGAAGCCGGTGACGTCGCCGTCGGCCAGCAGGTCCGGGCCCAGCAGGGCGGTCGGCGCGAGCGGCGACGGAAAGGCCGCCCAGGTGTCGGCGATCCGCAGCCCGGCCGCCACCAACCGGTCGCGCACGCGGGCCAGCCCTGCCGGGCGGGTGTCGTCGTACTCGCCGAGGGTTGCCCAGTCGGAGTCTGTGCTGTCCGGCGGCAACGCCAGCAGCCGGTGCAGGCCGAGGAAGTTCTCGACTCCGAGCAGCAGCCGGCCGCCCGGCCGCAGCACCGACACGAGCAGGTCGAACGCTTCCCCCCAGGTCAGCTCCGGACCCTCGACGGAACTGAGCCGGGCCAGCCCGTCCAGGGCGACCACGGTGTCGTACGGCCGCATCGCGGCGAGCTTCTCCGGGCTGCCACAGCACACCTGGACGCCCGGCCGCTCGGCGTACCGCGCGGCCAGCGTTTCGGCGTCCGGCAGACCCCGCACCAGCACGGTCAGCTCCGTCGCAGGCACCGCGTCGATCAGGTCCGAGTCGTGCGGGCCGACCACCAGCGTGCGGCCGGACCCGGCGGACAGCAGCGCGGTCAGGGCCGGTCCGCGTACCGGGCCGGGGCGGTGCGCGCCGTCGAGATCCGACCAGGCGAGCATCTCGCCGCCGACCAGGTGGACGCTCATGTCAGCACTCCGCTTCGCTCCGTACCGGATCCGTCGGTGACCTTCTCGTCGGGTACGGCCGCACCGGGGTCGGGCCAGCGGAACAGCCGGCGCAGCTCGACCGGCGGGAGCAGACGGTCGGCGCCCAGCTCGGCCACGGCCAGCGCGCGGGCAGCGTCCGGGTCGACCTGCGGGCCGTGCAGTTGCGCCCACTGCCGGCGGATCCGCGGCTGGCCGCCCCAGATCGGGGCCTCCCCGGCCAACTGCATCGGATCGCCGTAGACGGCCGGTTCGCAGCCGGCCAGGATGCCGTAGAAGATCGCGCTGCACAGCCGATTCGAGGCGACCCGTCGGTGCTGGCGCAACTCGGCCAACTGCCGGTGGAGGAACGCCGGGTCGAGGTCGGTCCACCGGCCACCCCGGTAGCCGTGACAGACGACCCGGAAGCCGGCCTGCTCGTAGTGTTGCCGGACCCGCTGCGACCGGTACTCCTGCCAGTAGAGGCAGACCGTCACCGGGCCCGGCTCCACGGCCCGGATCTCGTCGATCAGCCGGCCATGGTCGCCCACCACCCGCTGCCCCTCCCAGCCGTGGAAGGGGTAATAGATGGTCCCCTCCCGCCGCTGCGGGCCGTCCGGCTCCATCGCCAGCAGGTACGCCCACGGCGAGCCGACCACGTACGTCTGCCGGCGCCCGAGCGACCAGGCCCGCCGTCGCGTCCGCTCGGACCAGAGGAACAGCGGCACGCCCGGCACGAACTCGTGGTCGGGGGCCATCCCGTCCCCGATGTTCCAGCCGTGCTGAAGGTAGCCGTGGATGCGGGGCGGCTCCCGGTCGTCGAGCCCGCAGTAGCGGGCCAGCACGTGGGAGTGCCCGTAGTAGTGGTTGGCGTGGTGCACGGCGACGGGCGTCCCTGGTCGTGACGACGGGTGGAGGCGGAGCGTAACGAGCCCACCTGAACACCCGGCCACACCGAGGTGTCCGCCCGGTGTGCCGTGCGCGCTACGGATGGAGCCCCCGGCCGGGATCGAACCGGCGACATCCCGCTTACAAGGCGGGTGCTCTGGCCAGCTGAGCTACAGGGGCGCTGTGTCGTGGTCAGCATAGCGACCGACGTCCGCTTTTCCCGCTCGGCAGGGGTCCCGAGCACGGGAAACGTCAACATCCCGACGTGCGAGCGTCGATTCGTGTCCGACCGTGCCTGACTGACCGGAATGCGAATGCTCTCGGTCCTACCTATCGTCCCGAACCTTGGCATCGTGGCGAAAGCCGTTTACCGTGCAGTGACACGGACGACACGGGGTTCACCCCTGCCGGCCGTGGCGCCGACACGGGCATCCGTGCCGGTCGCTCCTTCACTCGGATCGTCCGGCACGTTCCTGCCGGTGAAAGGAAGCGTTCCCCCATGGCTACGGTCACCTACGCGAAGGCGTCCCGGATCTACCCGGGCACCGAACGCCCCGCGGTCAACCAGCTCGAGCTCGAGATCGGCGACGGCGAGTTCCTCGTCCTGGTCGGCCCCTCCGGTTGCGGCAAGTCCACCAGCCTGCGCATGCTCGCCGGCCTTGAGGACGTCGACGACGGCGCGATCTACATCGACGACCGGGACGTCACCCACCTGCCGCCGAAGGCCCGCGACATCGCGATGGTCTTCCAGAACTACGCCCTCTACCCGCACATGACGGTGTACGAGAACATGGCGTTCGCGCTCAAGCTGCGCAAGACCTCGAAGTCCGAGATCGACCGGCGGGTCAAGGAGGCGGCGGCGCTGCTCCAGCTGGAGGAGTTCCTCAGCCGCAAGCCCAAGGCGCTCTCCGGCGGTCAGCGCCAGCGGGTCGCGATGGGCCGGGCCATCGTCCGGGAGCCCCAGGTCTTCCTGATGGACGAGCCGCTGTCGAACCTCGACGCCAAGCTCCGGGTGCAGACCCGTACCCAGATCGCCTCGCTTCAGGCCAAGCTCGGCATCACCACCGTCTACGTGACCCACGACCAGGTCGAGGCCATGACCATGGGTCACCGGGTGGCGGTCATGCTCGACGGTGTGCTCCAGCAGGTGGACACCCCGCGGGCGCTCTACGACACCCCGGCCAACGTCTTCGTCGCCGGCTTCATCGGCTCGCCCGCCATGAACATCAAGACCGTCCAGCTCACCGAGCAGGGCGCGGAGTTCGCCGAGCTGCACATCCCGCTGACCCGGGAGCAGGCCGAGGCGGCCCGCGCTGAGGGTGGCGACGGCAAGGTGACCGTCGGCTTCCGTCCGGAGGACTGCGACATCGTCAGCCCGACCGAGGGCGGCATGCCGGTCGTGGTCGAGCTGGTCGAGGACCTCGGCTCGGACGCCAACGTCTACGGCCACGCCGCGCTGGACGGTGCCTCCGAGCGGTTCGTCGTGCGTACCGACCGGCGGCACATGCCGAACATGGGTGACACGATCTTCGTGAAGCCGCGTACCGGCCAGAGCCACGTCTTCCACGCCACCACCGGGAAGCGCATCTGACCTGGCAGGCAATCTGCGCAAGCGCGAAAGGGGCGGCCCGCTGGTAGGCGGGCCGCCCCTTCGGCGTACTGGCTGGGGTTTTCGGTGGGCCTCAGCCCTCGACGGCCCGGCGGCGCGCCACCTCGGCGAGGGTGACCGCCGCGGCCACGCTGGCGTTGAGCGACTCCACCTCGGAGATCATCGGGATGCTGACGGTCAGGTCGCAGGTCTGCCCGACCAGCCGGGACAACCCCCGACCCTCCGAGCCGACCACGACGACCAGCGGGCCGACCGCGGCCTCCAGGTCGTACAGGTCCGTCTCGCCGTCGGCGTCCAGGCCGACCACCACGAAGCCGGCGTCCCGGCACGCCTTCAGCGACCGGGTCAGGTTGGTGACCTGGGCAACCGGCACCCGGGCCGCCGCACCCGCGCTGGTCCGCCAGGCGGTCGCGGTGATCCCGGCCGCCCGCCGCTCCGGTACGAAGACGCCCTGCGCGCCGAACGCCGCGGCCGAACGGATCACCGCGCCGAGGTTGCGCGGGTCGGTGACGCCGTCCAGCGCCACCAACAGCGGGGCCGACTGCTCCAGCGCGGCGGCGACCAGGTCCTCGAACGGCTCGTACGCGAACGGCGGCACCTGGAGGCCGACCCCCTGGTGCAGCACGCCCCCGGTCATCCGGTCCAGCTCGGCCCGGCTGATCTCCAGGTTGGCGATGCCCCGGTCGGCCGCGGTACGGACGATCTCCTTCACCCGGTCGTCCATGTCGATGCCCTGCGCGGTGTAGAGCGCGGTCGCCGGCACGTGGGCGCGCAGCGCCTCCAGCACCGGGTTACGGCCGACCAGCAGTTCCGGCGCGTCCTTCGCGGGGTTGGACCTGCGCCCCGGGGCGACCCGGGGTCCGCCGCGGCCGGCGGGCTCCTTGCCCCGGGCGGGCTTCGGGGTGGCCGTGCCCCGGCCGCCACCCTTGCCCCAGGTGGTGTCCTTGGTGCCCGGCTTGCCGATCTTCGGGCTCCGCCCCTCCTCGGCCGCCGTGCGACGCTCCTTCTCCTGCTTCCAGGCGGTGCGCTGGGGCAGCTTCTCGGTGCCCGAGTACGCCTTGTGCCAGGGCCGCTCGTCGGCCGGCAGGGTACGCCCGCGCCCGGCGAGGGCATCCCGGTTCTTGCCGCCGGACCCCTTCGGGGCGCTTGCCTTCGACGTCACCCGTCGGCCACGGCGTTGCGAATTGCCGGCCATCAGTCATGCTCTCCAATAGTCCAACGCGGGCCCTGGGGGGTGTCCTCGACCACCACGCCGGCCCGCTTGAGCTGGTCCCGCAGCGCGTCGGCGGCGGCCCAGTCCTTGCGGACCCGGGCCTGCGCGCGCTGTTCCAGGGCCAGGGCGACCAGGGAGTCCACCACGCCACGGAGGTCACTCGCCCGGGCTCCACCGGTCCACGCCGGGTCGAGGGGGTCAGTGCCGAGGATATCCAGCATCACGCGTACGCTGCCGAGCGTCGTGCGGACGGTCACATCATCCCCGCCGGCCAGCGCGTTGTTGCCCTCGCGCAGCACCTCGTGCAGCACGGCCAGCGCGACCGAGGTGTTCAGGTCGTCGTCCATCGCCGCAGCGAACGCGGCCGGCAGCTCGCCGAGCTGGCCGGTGCCGACCCGCTCGACGGCCCGTTGCACGAAACCCTCGATCCGCCGGTACGCGACGGCCGCCTCGCGCAGCGCCTCCTCGGAGTAGTCGATCCGCGAACGGTAGTGCGCGGCGACGTAGTAGTAGCGCAGCTCGACCGGGCGCACCCCGAGCGCGGCGACGTAGTCCAGGTCGAGGGTGTTGCCCAGCGACTTGCCCATCTTGGTCCCGCCGATGCCGAGCAGGCCGTGGTGCACCCAGTAGCGGGCGAAGGACAGGTCGGCGGACTGGGACTGGGCCAGTTCGTTCTCGTGGTGCGGAAAGATCAGGTCGAGCCCGCCGCCGTGGATGTCGAACTCCGCGCCCAGGTAGCGCCGGCACATCGCCGAGCACTCGATGTGCCAGCCGGGACGGCCCCGGCCCCACGGCGACGGCCAGTAGGCGTCCGCCGGCTCGTCCGGTTTGGCGCCCTTCCAGAGCGCGAAGTCACGCGGGTCGCGCTTGCCGCGCTCCGGGGCGCAGTCGGCGGACTGCATGTCCTCCGGCGACTGGTTGGACAGCGCCCCGTACGCCGGCCACGACCGCACGTCGAAGTACACGTCGCCGGAGCCGTCGGCGGCCGGGTACGCGTGCCCGCGGTCGATCAACTGCGCGATCAGTTCGTGCATCTCCGGAATGTGCCCGGTGGCCCGCGGCTCGTAGGTCGGCGGCAGCACGTTCAACGCCCGGTACGCCCCGGCGAGCTTCAGCTCGTTGGCGTACGCGATCGACCAGAACGGCCGCTCCTGCTCCTGCGCCTTGACGAGGATCTTGTCGTCGATGTCGGTCAGGTTGCGGATGAAGGTGACCTGGTAGCCGGCGGCCAGCAACCAGCGACGCAACACGTCGTAGTTGACTCCGGACCGGAGATGACCGATGTGCGGCGGTGCCTGGAGGGTGAGACCACACAGGTAGACCCCCACCTTGCCGGCTTCCCGCGGAACGAAGTCCCGCACCGATCGGGTGGCGGTGTCATACAGGCGTAGCGTCACCGTACAAGGGTAGCCGTCCGTCGTTTTCCCGGTCCGCCGGAGCCGGGTCGTACGCTGCTGTTCGTGAATTCCCCAGCAGCACCCGGCACCGACCCGCCGCGGCCTGTCGTGCCCGGTGGCGAGACGGCGCAGACCTTGGACCGGGGCCTGCGACTGCTGCACCTGGTCGCCGACGCGCCCGGCGGGCTGACCGTCACCGAGGCGGCGAACCGGTTGGGCATCGGTCGGGCCGCGGTCTACCGGCTGGTCGGGCCGCTGGCCGGGCACGGCATGCTACGCCGCGACGCTGCCGGCCGGCTACGCCTCGGTGCCGGGGTGCTGCACCTGGCGCGGCGGGCCCAGCCGCTGCTCGCCGAGGGAGCCCTGCCCGCGCTGCGCCGGCTCGCCGAGCAGGCCGGGGCGACCGCCCACTTGACCGTGGTGGAGGGGGGTGAGGGGGTCGCGCTGGCGGTGGTCGAGCCGAGCTGGACGTCGTTCCACGTGGCTTACCGGACCGGGGCCCGACACCCGCTGGAGCGCGGCGCGGCCGGGCAGGCCATTCTCGCCGGCCGGTCCGGCGCCGCCGGCCCGGTGAGCACCGCCGGCGAACTGCAACCGGGGGCGTACGGCGTGGCCGCCCCGGTGCTCGGGGTGCCCGGTCTGGAGGCGAGCGTCGGGGTGGTCGCCCTGGCGCCGCTGGACGCCGAGGCGGTCAGTGCGCAGGTGCTCGCCGCCGCCACCGCCATCGCCGACGCGCTGCGCTGAGCCGGGCGTCGCCTACCACAGTTCGCGCCAGCGTCGGGCGTTGTCCACAGGCGGACGTGGCCGGGTGGGCCATGGTTGTCCACAGGGGTCGCCGGGGTGGCGGCGCGGGCCGCAGGCTGCTGTCATGGCAGCTCACCCACATCTACCGGACGCCTTGGCGTGGCAGGTCTTTCGCGGTTCGGACGCCGTACGCCAGGGCCTGCTCACCCCTTATCAGCTCCGCAGTTCCGCCTGGGTGCGGCTGCGGCACGACATCTACGCCGACGCCCGGCTCGACCGGGACCACGCCCTGGCCTGCCGCGCGGCGGCCCTGCAACTGCCGGCCGGGGCGGCCGTCGCCGGCCCGTCGGCGGCCTACCTGCACGGCGTCGAGCACGCCGCCGACTTCGACCAGGCCGTCCACGTCCTGGTGCCGGCCCCGGCCGGGCTGCGCAGCCAGCGCGGCCTACAGGTGCACACGGTGGCCCCGGAGTCGCTGGCCCGGTTGACGGTCAAGGGCACCCCGCCGCACACCGACGCCGCCCGTGCGGCCTGGGAGAGCGCCGTGTGGCTGGAGCCGGTCCGCTCGGTCTGCATCGTCGACGCGCTGCTCGGTCGGGGGCTGACGACCCGGGCCGCGCTGGCCGAGGTGGCCGCCGCGAACGACGACCGTCCCGGCGGGCGCCGGGCGCGCTGGGTGTTCGACCTGGCCGACCCGGCCGCCCAGTCACCCACCGAGTCACAGCTGCGGGTTCGGCTGGTGCTGGCCGGGCTGCCCCGCCCGGTCACGCATCACCCGGTGCGCCTGCCTGGCGGCCCGGTGCTGCATCCCGGCCTCGCCTGGCCGGAGCACCACGTCGCGGTGGAGTTCGACGGCCAGCGGCTCTACCCGCTGGCCGGCGCGGGCTGGCGGGTGCTGCACGTGAGCAGTCGCCGCCTGCACCAGGATTTCCCGACGGTCGTCCGCGAAATCCGCACCGCGCTCTTCGACGGTGGTCGACGCCGGTGACGGGGCAGAACGGGGGACGGCCCGACCGGGTAACTCCCGATCGGGCCGTCTGTTCGCCCTTCACGGGCGGATGTTGTGCGTGGTCACCGCCGCAGCGGGGCGGTGACCGCCGCGTACGCGTCGATGATGCCGTGCCCGTAGAAACCGTTGAAGTCGACCGAGCCGGCGCAGTAGGCGTCGAATTCGGCCGGCCGCCCCTCGTTGGTGTAGGTCTGCAGCCGCGGCTCGGGGCAGGCCCGCTCGGCGGCCGTCCGGAGCAGGTGCTTCTCCACCAGGTCGGGCGCGAGACCGAAGCCGCCCCGGCCCTGCGGCTTGCCGTACCGGCTCACGATGAGCGCGGCCACGCCGGAGGCGTGCGGAGCCGCCATCGAGGTGCCCTGGAGGTACGTGAAGTAGCCGCACTCTCCGTTGGCCTTGCACTCCTTGAAGACGAAGGTCTCGGCGCCCGGCACGATGTTGCCGTCCTCGTCCACCGCGCCCTCCTCCTGGAGGACCTTCTTCGGATACGTGGAGAGGATCATGTTGGCGTCGGTGCGGAACGTGTCGGTGCCGAAGCCGTCGCGGAACCAGCCGCCCGGCGCGGCGACCGCGGTCTGCTCGGTGCCGTAGTTGGAGTAGTCGGCCTTCTTGCCGGACGGGCCGACGGAGGAGACGCTGATGACGTGCGGCCCCTCGGTGGGCAGGTCCCAGCAGCTGTTGTTGTCGATCTCCCGTGGGTACGGCGCTACGTCCCCGTAGTTCGGGCTGGAGATGTCGGTACGCGGATCGCCCAGGTCCTCGTGGTTGTTGCCGAGCGCACCGACCAGCGTGACGCCGCGGTTGTGGGCGAAGGTCAGCGCTCGCTTCATGGCCCGGATGGTGGCCCGCTGCGCCGCCTGCGCCTCGGGTGAGTCAGCCGGGTTCGCCGTGCAGTTGTACAGCCACGGGTCGACGTAGAAGGACATGTTGACCACATCCAGGCCCGACTTGCCGGCGTGCAGCAGGGCGCTGACCACCGGGTTGAGGAAGAAGTAGCCGGAGTCCTGGCCACCCTTGAGGTTGACCAGCGAGACCTTCGGGGCGACGCCGGAGAGGCCGAAGCCGTTGGCGGCGGCTCCGATGGTGCCGGCGACGTGCGTACCGTGCCCGCCGTCGTCGGTGCCGACCGGGTCCAGGCAGCTCGCCACCTCGCATGGCCCGTCGATCTCGGGGATGTCGGGCGCGAAGTTGCGCGACAGGGCCCAGTTGAAGTTCGGAGCGATGTCGGGGTGGCTCGCGTCGACACCGGTGTCCAGCACGCCGACGGTCACCCGACGGTCACCCGGCTCGATCTTGCGGGCCTTGTCGGCCCGGATCATCTCCAGGCCCCAGAGCTTGTCGTCGAGCGGGTCCAGCTTCTTGCCCCGCTGCTTGCCGCTGCCCTTGGCGGCGGCCACGGCCAGCAGGTGTTCCTGCTCCACCCGATCCAGCTTGGGCTTGCGGCCGATCGCCTTCTGCTCGGCGGCACCGATCAGCGCCGCGGCGGCGGTCGCCTTGGTCGCGAAGTCGGCCCGGTCGCTGGTCACCTGGTACACGCCGACCTCGTCGGTCCGGGACACCACGGTCCCGCCGGCCGACCGGATCGCGGCGAGGGCCGCGTCGGCAGAGAAGCCGTCCTCCGCGACCACGGTGAAGGTCCGGACGGTCGCCGGCTCGGCGCTGGCCGGCACGCCCATACCCGTCACCGCGAGTGCCAGTGCCGCCGCGGTCGCGACGACACCGACGGTGAAGCGCTTGCTCACCACATCGAATCCTCTCGTTGAGGGACGTGGCGTCATCAGACATCAACGCATGACGTTTCGCCAGGCCGACGCCGGATACGCGGAGGAAGGTCCTCTTCGCCGGAAAGGTCCACCAGGACGGCGAGGCATGCCGCCCAGCGTGTCAGGTGAGGGCCGGCTCCGCCGCCTTCGGCTGCACCGGTTCGGCGAGGGCACGCAGCTCGTCGAGGCGGACCAGCGCCACCCCGGCGACGATCAGCGCCCCGCCGAGCAGCTGCACGACCGTCGGCAGCTCGTTCAGCACCAGCCAGGCGATCAGCACCGCGAACATCACCTCGGTCAGCCCGACGAAGGACGCCATCCGGGCACCAAGGATGCGAGCCGCGGCGATCCCGGCGAGGTACGCGACCACCGCCGCCACCAGCGCGAGGCCGGCGATCGGCACCAGCCAGCTGGTCTGCTGCCCGGCGAACTGCACCGTGCCGAAGCTGGCCCGCAGCGGCAACGCGCCGACCAGACCGAGCAGCAGCAGCGCGACGGCACCGACGGCCATCCCACCGCTGGCCATGACCACCGACGGCAATGCGGAGTCGACCCGGCCGGCGAGCACGAAGTAGCCGGCCAACCCGACCGCCGCGCCCAGCCCCCAGAGCACCCCGACCGGGTCGAGCCGGCCGGCGCCGGTCAGGTCGAGCACGAAGACCAACCCGGCGAGGGCCGCCGCCGAGCCGGCCACGGTCAGCCGGCGGGGGCGCTGCCCCTGGACCAGCCAGGTCCATCCGACGACGAGGATGATGCCGAGGTACTCCAGCAGCAGCGCGACTCCGACCGGCAGGTAGCGCACGGCGTTGAAAAAGCACACCTGGGCGAGCGCGACCCCGAGCAGCCCGAAGACGCCGATCGAGGCGAGGTTGCGGCGCAGCACCGGCCACCGGCCCCGCAGGACGAGCACCGCAGGCAGCGTCAGCACCAGTGCCGCGATGCCGACCCGGGCGATGACGACCGCCTCGGCCGACCAGCCGTCGTTGATCAGCGAACGGGCGAAGGTACCCGAGGTGGCGAAGGTGACCGCGGAGAGCAGGGCCAGAGCGAGACCGGCACCGGCGGCGGAGGGTTGGCGCATCGACTCTCCTTGGCACGATTGCCCGCCATGGGCAAACTAGGACTATGCCGATGACGCTAGAGCGGGGTCACGACAGGAGTCAAGTTGCTTTTCGCCCATGACACTGAATGTTCGCTGATCGCCGCCGCCGCGCTGGTGAACACCGACGGCCGGGACGGCGAAGGGCTGCCCGACGTAGCCGCCCTGGACGCCTTCTACATCGCCCACTCGTACAGCGGGCGGCACGAACACACCGAGACCGAACTGCGTGCGGTACGCGCGCTACGCCCCCGGCTACGCCGGATCTGGTACGCCGACGTCGACGAGATCGTCTCGATCGTCAACGGGCTGCTCCGCGAGCATCGCGCCCTGCCCCAGCTCATCACGCACGACGACGAGCCGTACCACCTGCACGCCGTCCCTCGGGACGCCCCGCTGGCCACCAGGATGGCGGTCGAAGCGGCGATGGCGATCGCGGACGTGGTACGTAATGGCGAACTGCGCCGGCTGCGCACCTGCGACCACCCGGACTGCGACAACGTGCTGGTCGACCTGTCGAAGAACCGCTCCCGCCGGTTCTGCGACGCCGGCTGCGGCAACCGGGCCGCGGTCAGCGCCTACCGCGCCCGCAAGGCCGCCGCCCGCCCGTAACCTGCCACCGGAGGCGCCGCCTCACCCGACCACGCGATGAGAAGGGGCGCAGGTCCCGCGCGATCGTGGACCGAGCGGGACCAAGCCCGCGCCGCGCGGGTGGTACCCCTATGCGTTTCGCCAAGAGCGCACCTCTGCCGGGAAGCCCTCGACCGTCACTGATGGTGTTGGTCTGCCCGCCAACGGCCTTCACCCCGTCGATCCTTTGCTCTGCTTCAACCAACGCAACGGTCACTGCTTGTGCCTATCGCGGCCGCATAGATGGTCATGGTCTGAGACGTTGTCGCTGTTCAGCAACTGGTGCGCAGATTGAAGCAGAGCAAAGGATGCGCGGAGGTGAGGGTGGTGGCTCAGCTGCCGACACACAGGGTTACGGTCACGCACGATCACGGGTCGGGCAGGGAGTTGGGCGGGCGGGAGCGGATCGGGGCGGGGAGACGAAGCATTCGGCCCAGGGTCGAGCGTGATCATGCCCCGGGCATTGCGGGGACAGACGCAACAACCCGCTCTGGGGGCCACCGCCGGAGCGGTGAGCCGGAGCCGACGCGCCGTTCAGGGGTGGGTCATCCGGAGCAGGTCGAGCGCCTCCTCCAGCTGGGTCTCACTGAGCTTGCCGGAGTCGACGTGGCCGCGGGCGATCACCACCTCCTTGATGGAGATCTGCTTGGCCAGCGCCTCCTTGGCGATCGACGCGGCCTCGTCGTAGCCGACGTAACGGTTGAGCGGGGTGACGATCGAGGGCGAGCCCTCGGCGTACGACAGGCAGACCTCGGCGTCCGCGACCAGCCCGGCCACGCAGCGGTCGGCGAGCAGGCGGCTCGACGCGGCGAGCAGGCGGATCGACTCCAGGACGTTGCGCGCCATCACCGGCAGCATCACGTTGAGCTCGAAGTCGCCCTGCGAGCCGGCGAAGGCCACCGTCGCGTCGTTCCCGATCACCTGCGCGCACACCTGCCGGACGGCTTCGCAGACCACCGGGTTGACCTTGCCCGGCATGATCGAGGATCCCGGCTGGAGGTCGGGGATCCGCAGCTCGCGCAGGCCGGCCCGGGGGCCCGAACCCATCCAGCGGATGTCGTTGGCGATCTTGTAGAGCCCGACCGCGACGGTACGCAGCTGACCCGAGGCTTCCACCAGCGCATCCCGCGCGCCCTGCGCCTCGAAGTGGTTGCGCGCCTCGGTCAGCGGCAGCCCGGTCGAGTCGCGCAACTTCTCGATCACCCGGGCGGCGAAGCCGAACGGAGTGTTGATCCCGGTGCCCACCGCCGTCCCGCCGAGCGGCAGCTCGGCCAGCCGGGGCAGCACCGCCTCCAGCCGGTCGATGCCGTACCGGACCTGGGCGGCGTACCCGCCGAACTCCTGCCCGAGAGTCACCGGGGTGGCGTCCATCAGGTGCGTACGCCCGGCCTTGACCACGGTGTCGAACTCCCCGGCCTTCGCCTCCAGCGCGCCGGCCAGCTGGGCCAGCGCCGGGAGCAGATCCCGCGCGACGGCCTCGGTGGCGGCCAGGTGGATCGAGGACGGGAAGACGTCGTTGCTGGACTGCGAGGCGTTGACGTCGTCGTTGGGGTGCACGTCCCGGCCCAGCTCCCGACCGGCCAGAGTGGCGATCACCTCGTTGGTGTTCATGTTGGACGACGTGCCGGAGCCGGTCTGGAACACGTCGACCGGAAACTGGTCGTCATAACCGCCGTCGGCCACGTGCGCGGCGGCGGCGGCGATCGCCGCGGCCACGTTCGGATCGATGACGCCCAGGTCTCCGTTGACCTCGGCCGCCGCGCCCTTGATCTGGGCCAGGGCCCGGATCTGCGCGGGCTCGATGCCCCGGCCCGAGATCGGGAAGTTCTGCACCGCCCGCTGCGTCTGTGCCCGCCACAGCGCCTCGGCAGGCACCTCCACCTCGCCCATCGAGTCGCGTTCGATCCGGTAACCCGTCGTCTCTGCAGTCGTCACGCGTACCATCCTGCCCCGCTCCGCGGCCGGCTGCAGATGATCGCCTGAGCCGGTTCAGGCCAGCTCGGCCAGCGAACGCTCGACCTCGGCTGCGTCGGGCGACTCGATCTGGCGCAGCAGCGACAGCGCCCGTACCCAGTGCGACCTGGCGGCGGTCGGGTCGGTGTCGCGCAGGCAGTGGGCGATGCCGTCCAGCGCGCGGGCCTGCTCGTAGCGGTGGTTGATCCGCGTGGCGTCGAGCAGCACCCGGCCGAACAGATCCTGGGCGCTGCGCACGTCCCCCTGGTCGAGGATGGCGTGGGCCAGCAGATTGCGGGACGCGCACTGGCCGACCAGGTCACCGGCGTCGCTGATCGCGATCAACGCCTCCCGGTGCAGGGCCGCCGCCTCGTCCGGCCGACCGGCCTCGCGCTCCATCACGC
>NZ_JBFBAO010000027.1:0-32105 GCF_040682255.1 Micromonospora sp. NPDC051296
CGCGGGGCCGCGAATTCGACGAGGAGTCCGACGCGGCGATGCGGATGATGGTCGAGCAGCAGATCGAGTCCCAGTCCGGCGCCCTGTTCCTCTCCGGGCGGCTGTACGACGACGGGGTGATCGACCCCCGGGACACCCGTTCCGTCCTCGGGCTCTGCCTGTCGGCGATCCACAACGCACCGGTCAAGGGCGCCGACGGCTTCGGCGTCTTCCGGATGTGATCCCCGTGAGCGCGAGGAACGCAGCAAAGCGGAGCACCGCAGTCGCGAACGAAAGGCAGGCTCAGCTCACATGATCACGAGACTGCTCGTGGCCAACCGGGGGGAGATCGCCCGCCGGGTCTTCGCCACCTGCCGCGCACTCGGCGTCGAGACGGTGGCTGTGCACTCCGACGCGGACACCGACGCGCCCTTCGTCGCCGAGGCCGACCAGGCGGTCCGCCTGCCGGGGAACACGCCCGCCGAGACGTACCTGCGGATCGAGGCGCTCCTGGACGCGGCCCGCAAGTCCGGCGCGGACGCCGTACACCCCGGCTACGGCTTCCTCGCCGAGAACGCCGACTTCGCCGCGGCGGTGACCGATGCCGGCCTGACCTGGGTCGGCCCGCCGGCGAAGGCGATCGCCGCGATGGGCGACAAGCTGGCCGCCAAGGCACTGCTCGCCGACGCGGGCGTGCCGATGCTGCCCACCTGGACCGCCGGGGAGCAGGTCACCGACTTCCCGGTGCTGGTGAAGGCGTCCGCCGGCGGCGGCGGTCGCGGCATGCGGATCGTCCGGGACGCCGCCGGGCTCGCCGAGGCGATCGCGAGCGCGCGCCGCGAGGCGGCGTCGGCGTTCGGCGACGGCACGGTCTTCATCGAGCGGTACGTCGAGCGGGGCCGCCACGTCGAGGTGCAGATCATCGGCGACCGGCACGGTGCTGTGCTGGCCCTCGGCGAGCGGGACTGCTCGATCCAGCGCCGGCACCAGAAGATCGTCGAGGAGGCACCGGCGGTCGTCGCGCCGGAGTTGCGGGAGCGGCTGCACGAGGCGGCGGTGGCCGCCGGCCGAGCGGTCGACTACGTCGGCGCGGGCACGGTGGAGTTCCTGCTCGCCCCGGACGGCGAGTTCCACTTCCTGGAGATGAACACCCGCCTCCAGGTGGAACACCCGGTCACCGAGGCGGTCACCGGGCTGGACCTGGTCCGGCTGCAACTGCTGGTCGCCGAGGGTTCACCCCTGCCGCTGGCGGCAACACCGCCGGTCGAGGGTCACGCGATCGAGGTGCGCCTCTGCGCCGAGGAGCCGGCCCAGGGCTTCCGCCCGGCGACCGGCACCCTGCACCGGTTCACGATTCCCGGGGTGGCCGGCGAGTTCACCCCGACACGGGGCCTGCGGCTCGACTCCGGCGTGCAGGACGGCTCGGTGATCGGCGTGCACTACGACTCGATGCTGGCCAAGGTGACCGCCTGGGGGCGGACCCGGGACGAGGCCGCCCGGATGCTGGCCAGCTCGCTGGCCCGGGCCGAGATCCACGGCGTGGCGACCAACCGCGACCTGCTGGTCCGGGTGCTGCGCAGCCGGCAGTTCGGCGCGTTCGAGTTCGACACCGGCTTCCTCGATCGACACCCCGAGCTCTTCGCCCCACTACTGCCGGTCGCGCAGCTTTCCGTGGTCGCGCTCGCGGCGGCGCTCGCCTCGGCGGCAGCCCGCCGGGCCGCCGCGCCGGTGCTGGCCGGACTGCCTTCCGGTTGGCGGAACGTGCCCGCCTTCCCGCAGGTCGCCCGCTTTGACGGGCCGGACGGCGAGATCGAGGTCCGCTACCGGCTGGACCGCACCGGCGCGCTCGCCGAATGGTCGGCATCGCCGGTCGCCGGGTCCGGCACCGCCCGCGAGCCTGCCGAGGCCACCGAGGCCGCCAGGGTCGCGCCGTCCCCGGTCGTCACCCTGCTCGAGGCCATCCCGGAGCACGTCGTGCTCGACGTCGACGGGGTGCGGCAGGTGTACCGCGTACACCGGGCTGGGTCGGAGGTCTTCGTGGACGGCCCGTACGGCGCGGCGAGCCTGGTCGAGCTGCCGCGCTTCCCCCTGCCGACCGCGGAGCTGGCGGCCGGGTCGCTGCTCGCCCCGCTGCCCGGCGCGGTGACCCGGATGCACGTCGTGGTCGGCCAGCGGGTCGCCGCCGGTGACCCGCTGCTGACCCTGGAAGCGATGAAGCTGGAACACCCCGTGCTCGCCCCGACCGACGGCGTGGTCGCCGAGCTGCCGGTGCCAGCCGGTGGGCAGGTCGAGACGGGTGTCGTGCTGGCCGTGGTCAACCCTTTTGAGGAGACACCATCATGAACTTCGACCTCAGCCCCGAGCAGGACCAGCTCCGCGACGCCGTCCGGTCGCTGGGCCGGCGGTACGGCCACCGCTACTTCGTCGAGAAGGCCAAGGCCGGCGAGCACACCACCGAGCTGTGGCACGAGGCGGGCCGGCTGGGCTACCTCGGCGTCAACATCCCCACCGAGTACGGCGGCGGGGGCGGCGGCATCACCGAGTTGGCCATCGTCTGCGAGGAACTGGCCGCCGCCGGCTGCCCGCTGCTGCTGCTCGTCGTCTCCCCCGCCATCGCCGCCACCGTGATCAACAAGCACGGCACCGAGGAGCAGCGCAAGCGCCACCTGCCCGGCCTGGCCGACGGCTCCCAGAAGATCGTCTTCGCGATCACCGAGCCGGAGGCCGGCTCGAACTTCCACCGCCTCGGCACGGTCGCCCGCCGCGACGGCGACGACTGGGTCATCTCCGGCCGCAAGTGCTACATCTCCGGGGTCGACAACGCCAACCATGTCCTCGTGGTGGCCCGCACCGGGGATTCCGCCTCCGGCAAACTGAAGCCGGCGCTGTTCATCGTCCCGACTGACGCGGCCGGGCTGACCTGGTCAAAGCTGGACATGGAGATCCTGTCTCCGGAGAACCAGTTTCTGCTCTACCTGGACGAGGTGCGGCTGCCCGCCGACGCGCTGGTCGGCGAATCCCTGGACGCCGGCCTCCCGGCCCTCTTCTCCGGCCTCAACCCGGAACGCATCACCGTCGCCGCGATGGGCGCCGGCACCGGCCGGTACGCCATCGAGCGCGCGTCGGACTACACGGCGACCCGTGCGGTGTGGGGCGGGCGCACGATCGGTACCCACCAGGGCGTGTCGCATCCGCTGGCGCACGCAGCCGTGCAGGTGGAGCTGGCCCGGCTGATGATCCAGAAGGCGGCGGTGCTCTACGACGCCGGCCGTGACCTGGAGGCCGGCGTCTCCGCCAACATGGCCAAGTACGCCTCCGCCGACGCCGCCGCGCTCGCCGTCGACACCGCCGTCCAGGCCCTCGGTGGCGCCGGCATGACCACCGAGTACGGCGTGGCCACCCTGCTCGGCGCGGTACGGGCGGGCCGGATCGCCCCGGTCAGCCGCGAGATGATCCTCAACTTCGTCGCCCAACACGTCCTCGGCCAGGACAAGTCGTACTAAGGGCGGCTCAGGCCGGTGGGCGCCGCTTGGCCAACAGTCTGGAGCGCGCCGCAGCGACAGGTGGGCCCGGGGTACGGCGGGCGGGTGACTGCACGCCGTACCCCGGCTTGTTCAGCGGAACGTCAGCGAACCGACGCCCGGCAGCGGCGCGACCACCGGCGGCAGCTGCTTGGGTGCGCCGCGGCGCGGCGCGCCCTGAGCGGCCAGGTCGCTCTTGGACGAGTCGGCCCGCACGGCCGCCTCCGGCTCCAGCAGATCCTCGAACGGCTGGACGTCACCGACGCAGACCTTGCCCTTCTTCGGCAGCGTCAGCCGGAGCAGGTACGCGTCGATCGCCCCGGTCACGCAGGCCGACGTGCCGTACGCGGTGTGCCCCCAGCTGTCGCTGGACAGCAGGCGACTGTTCGGCAGCAGCTTGGCCGAGGCGACCGCGCCCTTGTAGTTGGTGGCCGGGTCCCAGTAGTTGCCGACGACCAGGACCGGGTTGGCGGTCCGCCGGTTGAACGGGCCGGTGTACCGGTCCTCGTCACGCACCGTCCAGGTGTCCCGGGCGCAGGGCGCGCTGATCCAGGCCCAGAGCCGACCGAAGTACTTGTCGCGCTGGTCGGCCTTGGCCGCCCGGGCCGGCCACGAGGCGGCGTTCTTCGGGTGGTTCGCGTCAGTGCAGTCCACGCCGAGGAAGGTCTCCAGGCTGTTGTCGTACGGGAAGTCGTAGGCGCGGGCCTGCTTCCTGGCTTGGGCGGTCGCCTGGAGCACCTTGGCGCGGGCCCGCTCGCGAACCGCCTTGGCCGCCGACGGGTCGGTCATCACCAGCAGGTCGGCGGCCAGATACGTGAGCTCGTAGCCGTACGGGCTGTACATGATGCTGAGAACGAAGGAGATGTAGTCGGCGTAGGTGAGGGTGAAGCTGCCGAGTTCCGGGTCGTCGACCACCAGCGGCTTGGCCTTCAGCCGCTTGGTCAGCAGCTCGAACTGGGCGGCCGGGTCACCGGAGGCCAGCGGGCAGGCGGGCACACCCACGGCCTTGCACCGCTTCAGGATCTCGCGCAGCGCCTTGGTGGCCCCCTGCGCGCTGCGCATCCGGTCCTCCTGGAGGAGGTTGCCTTCCTTGCCCTTGCCGAACCACGCCGTCGGGTCCAGCACCCCGTCGATCACCAGGGCACGGACCCGGTCGGGGAACATGTTCGCGTAGTACTGCCCGAGCACGCTGCCGTAGCTGAAGCCCAGATAGTTCAGCTTCTTGTCGCCGACCGCCCGGCGCAGCACGTCCATGTCGCGGGCGACCTGGGCGGTCGACATCGCGCCGCTGAGCGGCTTGCCGGTGGTCGAGCAGGCCTTGCCGACCGCCTTCGAAGCGGCAACGTACGCCTTCTCCTCCTTCTTGGTGTATGGGAAAGCGACGTTGAGTCCCTCGTACGCCCGGGTCTGGTCCTTCACCGACTTGAAGCATTTGACCTGCTCGCTGGCGTTGACGCCACGCGGGTCGACGCCGATCACGTCGAACCGGTCGAGCACCTCGTCGCCGAGGAACCACGGCGCGAAGAGGGCGAAGTCGGTGCCCGAGCCGCCGGGTCCGCCGGGGTTGAGGAAGAGGCTGCCGATCTTGCGCTTCTGATCCCGCGCCTTGACCCGCAGCACCGCGATCTCAGTTGTTGCCCCCTTGGGCTTGTCGTAGTCCAGCGGCAGCTTGACGGTGGCGCACTCGGCGTGGCTGTAGCACTGATACCAGTCCAGTTTGGGCGTGGGCACGCGGTCGACCCGCTGTTGTTCCAGCTTGCTGGTGCGGTGCGAGAAGGTCGGGGCCTTGCTGCCGACCGTGGTGGGAGCTGCGGTGGCGGGTGCGACCGCCACCCCGGCGAGGAGTACGCCGGCGAGTCCTGCTGCGGCCAGGGCCCGGAGTGGTCGTGGCATGTGGACGCCTTCCGGTGGGGTACGGGATACGTCGAGTCGACACTCGACCATCGCCACTCTAGAGATGTCGGGCAATGGATGAGGCCCGAACAGCATCCCAAAGCCGACAAAATGCGCGCCGATGTAACGACCTCGTCATCCCGGACGCTCTTATTACCAGCTGTTACTTTCCGGCGACGCAAGCGCTATTGACAGATCGACAATCTCCGACATTCTGGACGCATGAGACGGTTTCCCCGACCCGACGCGCGGACGCTGGCGGTGGTCGCGGGACTCCTGGCGTTCTGGCTGCTGGCGACGCTCGTCGTCGGGCGCCGGCAGGATCTGCTGGGGGTGGCGATGGCCCTGCTCTGCGTCCTGCTCGCCACCGTCGCCGGGGTGGCGGCCACCGCCGCCCGGCAGCACGACGCCGACGACTCGCAGGATCCGGGCCAGCCCAGCCGGCACCCCGAGACCCAGCCGCCCGGCATCGACGCGGACACGCTGGAGACGCTGGGCGACCGGGACGCGGTCCGTTCGATGCGCGAGCGGTATCACCGCGGAGACAGCCACCGGTGAGCACGGTGCCGGCGTACGGCCGGGTCGTCAGCGACTGGTGAGGGTGGGCGAGGCGAGCCCGTCCAGGCCCCGCCCGGCCAGACACCGGTACTTGGCGTCGACGTCCCGGTCGGTCGGCGGCAGCACCTCCAGGTTCCACCCGGCCGGCTGGCGGATCCCGCTGACCAGCCGGAAGGTCTCCTCGTTGCAGACCCGACGCACGCTCGGATCCGCGACTATCTCCTCGTGGTCGGCGTCGGCCAGGGCGGCGGGCAACTCCCCCTCGGCGTAGCTCTCCCAGGTGTGCCAGGTGTCGCACGGCACCCGGCTGGCCGTGGCCCGCTGACCGCGCACCTGCACCGGCCCGAAGCACTCCAACTCCGCTGCGCACTGGGCACCGTTCGGAAGCGCATCGGGCAGGGTGGCGCAGCCCGGACGGAGCACGCCGGTCACCGCCGGCCGGGGCAGCGTGGTGGGTTGTGGCACCGGGGCGCCACCGGCCGCCCAGGCGCCGACACCTGCCGAGGCGGCCAACGCGACCACACCGGCCGCGCCGAGGAACCAGCGCCGCCGTCGGCGCCGGCCGGTGGAGCCACCGAAGGCGGCCTCGGCGCTGGGCACGGCGGCCCGCTGCGAAGGGCCGGTGTCGTACCGGCCGGCGGAGGTGACACCGCCGACGGGGACGGTCGTCCCACCCGCCGAGGCTCCCGGACCTTCCAGCGGCAGGTTGGCGAGCAGGTCGTGCAGTTCCGCGGCGGAGGGCCGATCTCCCGGGTCGTTGGCCATGCCGGCGCGGAGCACGTCGACCAGGGCGTCCGGAATACCGGGCAGGCTGGGAATCGGCTGGTGGAACATCTCCAGCACGGTGACCAGGCTGGGATTACGCTCGGCCTGCCAGCGGGGCGGTCGCCCGTGCATGACCGCGTAGAGCGTGGCGCAGAGCGCGTACACGTCGACAGCCGGCGACGGTGGGCTGTGGCTGAACATCTCCGGCGGCGCGTACGCCGGCGTGAGCACCTCCAGGGCGACGGAAGCATCCCGCATCTCGGCGACCACGGCCAGCCCGAAATCGGCCAGCACTGCCGAGTTGAAGTGCGAGTAGAGGATGTTGGCCGGCTTCACGTCGCGGTGCAGCACGCCGGCGCCGTGCGAGTGGGCCAGCGCGTCCGCGATCTTGACGCCGAGGTCCCGGGCCTCGGCGGCCCCCAACGGCGAGGTCCGCATCCGCTCGGCGTACGACCCGTCGCAGAGCTCCATGATCAGGTAGGGGTGCTGGTCGATGGTGACGCCGACGTCGAACAGGTCGACCACGTGCGGGTGGGACGACATCCGGCCGGCCGCCCGCGCCTCGCGCAGGAAGCGCGCCTGGTCCCGGTCGCTGGCCAGGGTGCGATTTTCCACCTTGACCGCGACCTCCCGACCCACGGAGATCTGCGTGGCCCGGTAGACCGTCGCGTACCCACCCCGGGCAAAGACCTGCAAATCGGTCAGACCGGGCACAATGGGCGTCGGCAGAGCGCCGGGCGGAGTGTCGGTCACAGCCTCGAAAATACCCAACCCGACCGGTCGCTCAGTGAACCGCATCGGTGGCCGGCCCCGCGCCCGGCGTCCCGGCGCCACGCCGGTCGCCCGGCAGCGGCTCACCGGCCAAGGCCACCGGACCGTCACCGTCACCGGACGGGGCCGACCGGCGGGCGTCCCACCAGAGCCCGGCGGCGGTGGCCAGCGCGCCCACGCCCTCCCAGGCCGCCACCCCGAAGAACCGGCCGGGTGCGACGTCCGCCAGCACCGCGAGGGTGAACACGGTGAACGTGACCAGCCGGAACACCACCGTGAAGCGGTAGAACGCGCGCCACTCGGTCGCGGTGGCGAGCAGGTAGTAGACCCCCATGTTGAACGAGGCCATCGACGACGCAGTCACGAACACGCCGGTGTAGTCGCCAGGTGCGCGGGTTTCCGGTATCTCGAAGCCGAGCATCCCCAGCAGCGCCTCCGGCCAGAGCAGCCCCACCGCGCCCATCACCAGCGCCAACACGCCGAACACCGCGATCGTCCAACCCGCGACCGAACGCGGCAGCCTCATCTGGGCCCTCCCCTTTGACGGCACGGCTGTCCATAGTGACCTCCGCGTGCAAATGCCACGCTAGCGGCCACCCCCGACAGGCCACATCCCCGAAACCGACAGACCTGACCCCGGCGTCCCGGATCGAGCACGATCATGCGGGAAGCGAGAAGAGGCGCGTACGGAGGTGGACGGTCAGGTGCTGCGGAGACGGGCCCACAGTTCCTCGGCGGCAGCCCGCTCGCTGCGCTGTTCGGTGCCGTACGCCAGGCGGACGGCCTCCTCGGCGCTGGCCAACGCCTCCTGCGGCTGGCCGCAGGCGGCCAGCGCCTCGGCGAGCACACTCGCCGCGATCACCTGGCTACGGACGTCCTCGGCCGGCGCGTTCACCGCTCGGCGGGCCCAGTCCAGCGCCTGCTCGCGCTGCCCGTGGGCGAGCAGGGCCGAGGCGTAGCGCGCCATCGACTGCCGCCGGGAGAACAGCAGCGAGGGGGTGGTCGCGGCGGCGGTGGCGACCGGGGCGAGCAGCCCGACCGCGGTGCCGGAGTCACCGGCCGCCAGCCGGGCCGTGGCCAGCAGCACCCGAGGGGCAACCTGCGCCGGTGCCTGCGGGTTGTGTGGCTCCACGGTGGTCAGCACCGCCCGGGCGTCGCGTTCGGCGGCGGCCACGTCGCCCATGTCCAGTGCCACGAAACCGCGCAGCGTGCCGGCCATCCCGGTGAGCAGCGGGTGGGCGGTCCGGTGCGCGTACGACAGCGCGTCGGTGAGCAGGTCGGCGGCGTGCTCCGGCTCGCCCAGCCCCCGGGCGACCACCCCGCGGACCACCAGGGCGAAGCCCTGCCCCCAGTCGTCCGATGCGGCGGCGAAGTCCCGGTACGCCCGGCGGGCCTCCCGGTCGGCGTCGGCCAGGTCGCCCAGTTCCGCGTTGGCGTACGCGTCGACCGCCCGCAGGGTGCCCACCGCCCACGCCTCGCCGACCCGCTCGCCGAACGGCAGGAAGATCCGGGCCAGCCGGCGTGAGTCGCGCAACCGGCCGGCGAGCAGCCGGGCGAACGCGGTGGTGCCGCGCAGCCACGCCCGCCCGTACGGGTCCTTCAGCTCGGCGAAGAGCCGGGCGGCCCGGCCGAGCACCGCGTCCGTACCGGCGAAGTCGCCCCGGGTGGTGGTCACCCAGGCCAGGTTCTGCAACGACCACGCCTGCCCACGGCGGTCCTGCACCGCCAAGCTGAGCTGGTACGACGCCGCCAGCCGGCTGCTCGCCTGGCCGAGCCGGCCGGCGAGGAAGTCCGCCATGCCCAACCGGCGCATCGCCGAGGCGCGTAGCGAGGGCAGGTCGGCGTCGGTGGCCACCTGCAACGCCTCCCGCCAGCAGGACTCTGCCCGCCGCAGGTCGCCCATCACCTGCTGAGCCTGCCCGGCGAGCAGCAGGGCACTGGTCCGCGTCGCCGCCTGGTCCCCGGCGTTCGCGGCGATCTTCTCGGCAAAGGCCAGCGCGTCGGCGGCCCGGCCGACCTGGAGCAGCGCCCGGGCGTGCACCACCCGGTCGACGGCCGGTACGTCGCCCCGGGCCAGCTCGGCGGCGCGTTCGGCGTACTCGACGGCGAGCGCCGGTTCACCCGCGTGCAGTGACCGGCGCGCGGCCCGGCCGAGGGCGGCAACGCCCAGCGGTGCGACCGCTCGGGCCGGCGCGTCCGGCCGCAGCGTGACCGCGTCGGCCAGCCGGGTCGCCCGCTCGACGTGCCCGGCCACGAAGTCGTCCCGGGCCACCTCGGTGAAGCCGCCCGAGCCGCCTGGGGTGCCGTCCCGCGGCGCGGCCCAACGGGCCAGCGCGGCGTGCCGTTCGGCCAGGTCCGCCTTGCTGATCCCGGCGTACGCCGCCTCCCGCATCAGCGGGGTGGCGAAGGCGTAGCCGGTGCGGGTGCGGTGCAGCATCCGGCGTTGCAGCAGTTCATCCACCGCCCGTTCCAGCTCGACCGCGACCACCGCGGCCGGCCGGCCGTCCCGACCGGTCCGCTGTTCCCGCAGCGCCTCCAGCGCGCCGTCGGGCACGGTGTCGCCGACCACCGAGGCGTCCCGCAGCACCGAACGGGCCTCGGCGGGCAGGGCGTCGATTCGGGCGGCGAGCACCGCGGCGAGGTCGCGGGAGAGCAGCCGGCTGCCGAGCGAGCCGGGCGCCAGCCGCCAGCCGTTGCCCATCCCGGCGGTCAGTGCGCCGCGCTCCATCAGCAGGGTGACCAGTTCGGCCAGGTAGAACGGGTTGCCCTGGGCGGTGGCCAGCAGCCGGTCGGTGTCGGACTGGGGCAGCCGTCCGCCGCCGAGGTAGCTGGTGAGCAGCCGGGCGGCGTCCGCGCCGCGCATCGGCGGCAGCGGTTGCACCTCGGCGTCCGCGACCCGGGTCAGGGTTCCGGCGGTACGCACCAACTCGGGCCGCCCGAGCAGCAGCACCAGCACCGGGCCGGTGAGCCGGGACAGGGTCACCTCCAGCGCCCGGATGGTCTCCGGGGTGGCGTCGTGCAGGTCGTCCACGACCACCATCAGCGGCGCCTCCGCGGCGAGCGCGCTGAGCAGGTCGGCCACGGCGTTGGGCACCGCGTCCGCGTCGGCCGGCGGCTGGGCGCTGCTCCACTCGACCGGGTCGGTGGGGCTGGGCAGCTCGGCGTACCCGAGCAGGGCCAGCAGTTGGTCGACGGCGACCGGGGCGGGCTGGTCGGTGCGGGCCCGGCTGAGCCGCTGCCCGAGCCGGCGCAGCCGCTCCTCGACCGCCGGGCGGGTGACCGCGGTGGCCGCGTCGTTGGGCAGACCCGTCGCGGCGCGCACCAGGTCGGCGAGGGGGGCGAGCCGGCGGCGCTCGCCGAACGCGGCGCAGCGCACCGAGAGCACCCGGGCACCGGTGTGCGCGGCGTACCGCCCGGCGCCCACGTCATAGCCGGCGGCGAGGCGTTCCACCTCGGCGGCGAACCGGGACTTGCCGATGCCCGCCTCGGCGGTCATCAGCAGCACCCGCGACTCGCCCCGGTCGATCACCTCGGCCAGCCGGCCGGCGACTCGGCCGATCTCGGTCTCCCGGCCGACGAAGGGCGCCTCGTCACCGAGGCCGGAGCGGGTGCCCGGGGCGTCCAGCAGGCCGAGCAGTTCGTACGCCTCGACCGGCTCGCGCTTGCCCTTGAGCCGCAACGGGCGCAGCGCCCGCCAGCTGGCCACGTGCCGGGTAGCCGCGGCGGTACGCGCACCGGCGTACACGGCGCCGACGGCGGCGGCGTCGGCCAGCCGGGCGGCGGTGTTCACGGTGTCGCCGATGACCGTGTACTCGATGGCGGCCTGGATGCCGGCGATCACGTCGCCGGTGTTCAGCCCGACCCGCAGGCCCAGCGGCGCGCCGCCGCCCCGCTCGTCGTCGAGCACCCGGCGGACCGCCCGCTGCATGGACAACGCGGCGCGGACGGCACGCTCGGCGTCGTCCTCGTGTGCCACGGGGGCGCCGAAGACCGCCATGATCCCGTCACCGGTCAGCTTGTCGACGTGCCCGCCGAAGGTCTTGACCGCCCCGGCGAGGGCGGCCAGCACCCGGTCGGTGACCGCGCCGACGCGTTCCGGGTCGAGGTCCTCCGACCAGGAGGTGAAGTCGGACAGGTCGCCGAAGAGCACGGTGACCACCCGGCGCTCGGCGGCGGGCAGGGTGGCGGCGGCCGGCAGCGCGGCCCCACAGTTGTGGCAGAACCGGGCGCCGGGCACGGCGACGGTTCCGCACACCGGGCAGGTCACGGTCGGTCCAACCCCGAGCTGCCGCCGTCGGATTCCCGGCCCAGGTACTCCAGTTGGGCGCGGACGGACCACTCCGCCGCCCACCAGAGCGACCGGTCCACGTCTGCGTAGACCTTCGCGACCACGTCGGCGGCGGTCTGCGCGCCCTCGTCCAGCGCCGCCCGGACCTGGTCGAGCCGGCCGCGGCGGTGGGCGAGGTAGAAGTCGGCGGCGGCACCGCAGTCGGCCAGCGCCGGGCCGTGCCCCGGCAGCGCCGGAATCCCGCGGTACGTCGAGAGCAGTTCCAGGCTGGCCAGGTAGTCGCCGAGGTGGCCGTCGGGGTGGGCGACCACGGTGGTGCCGCGGCCCAGGATGGTGTCGCCGGTCAGCACCACCCGCCGGTCGCCGTGCTCGACCAGGAAGCAGACCGAGTCGGCGGTGTGCCCGGGGGTCGGCACGAGCCGGACGTCCAGGCCGTGCCCGTCCAGGGCACCGCCGTCGAGCGGCGGGCCGCCGATGCTGTGCGTGGGGTCGGCCGCCCGCACCGGCACCCCGTCGAGCAGTTCGTGCAGGCGCGGAGCGCCCTCGGTGTGGTCCGGGTGCCCGTGGGTGATCAGCACCAAACCGATCGGCCCCCGCGCGACGATCGCCGCCAGGTGCGCCTCGTCGGCCGGGCCCGGATCGACGAGAACACCGTGCGCCGCGCCGGGGGCCCGCAGCAGCCAGGTATTGGTGCCGTCGAGCGTCATCGGCCCCGGGTTGGGCGCGCGCAGCAACGTCACCCAATCCGGCAGTTCGCTGGCGAGGGCGCTCACCGCCCCCGTCACATGCCCTCCCATGGCTGCGATCGTACGACCCCACGGGCGCGGCCCCGCGATCTTGCAGTTTCGGTTCCCGATTCGCCCTCCCGAGGGGGCTTTCGTCCGGACGGAAACTGCAAGATCGCGATAGGTCAGGAGACCTCGACGATGACCTCGACCTCGACCGGGGCGTCCAGCGGGAGTTCGGCGACGCCGACCGCGCTGCGGGCGTGCCGGCCGGCCTCGCCGAAGACGGCGCCGAACAGGTCCGAGGCGCCGTTGATGACGGCGGGCTGGCCGGTGAAGCCGGGTGCGCTGGCGACGAAGCCGGTCAGCTTCACGATCTTGACGACGTTCTCCAGACCGACCAGCGAGTCGATCGCGGCGAGCGCGTTCAGGGCGCATCGCTGGGCGAGCTGCTTGGCCTGCTCGGCGGAGACGCCGGCGCCGACCTTGCCGGTGGCCAGCAGCTTGCCCTCGGCCATCGGCAGCTGCCCGGAGACGTACACGTGCTGCCCCGACTGCACCGCCGGCACGTAGCTCGCCACCGGCGGAACCACCTCCGGCAGTTCCAGCCCGAGTTCCGCCAGCTTCCCGTGCGGTCCGTTGCTCATGCCGGCACTCCACTGCGTTCCGTGCCGTCCTGAGGCACCACCGCGCCGAGCCTGATGATTCGCTCGCTCCGCTCGCTCATGCCTTGGGTCGCTTCAGGTAGGCGACCAGCTGCTCCGGGTTCGGCCCGGGGACGACGGAGACGAGTTCCCAGCCGTCCTCACCCCAGTTGTCGAGGATCTGCTTGGTCGCGTGGACCAGCAGCGGGACCGTGGCGTATTCCCACTTCTGCATCGGTGGAGGGCTCCCTCGGTGGCGTGGACACTTCGGGGCACAGCCTACGGTCCACCGGCCGGCCGGGACGCGGGACGCTGCTCAGACGCGGGGCGCGGCTCCGGCGCGGCCGGCCGTTCACCGCAGGGGCCGTTGTGGTCGCACGGCTGGGGGCAACGCGTGCGGTCGGGCAGCAGCAGGTCGCAGAAGACCCGGTGCCGGTTGTTCTGGTCGTCCGCCGTCGACACCTCGGTCTCACCGGCGTCCAGCTCGGGCAGGAAATTCAGCGAGGTCGCCACCCGGCCGGCCAGCGCGGTCGCGGCGGCCAGGTCGGTCACCCGAATGGGCAGGTGGATGACGTACCCGGGGCCCTCCTCGTCCCGCCCTCCGGCCGGTTCTCCGGCGCTGGCCGCTTCGGCGGGCCGCCGGTACGACCGCTCGTTGACCGGCAGCCGGCCGGGGGAGTCACCGCCGGCCATCCGGCTGTCCCCTCGTGCCCCCACCGGGAACTGGGCTCGAGGGGTGTTGTCCGTGTCGCGCATGCACTGCCTCCGGGCGTCGTACCTGGTCACGGCGCCGCCCGCCGGTCCGGAGCCGCTGCACCCGACCCGGCCCGGGCGTGCCGGAGCGACGGTAGGACGGTGCGCTGGTCCCATCAACAGGACGCGCACGGCCGATGGCATTCGGTCACATTTGCGACACCCGACCAGCGGGAACTGGTCGCGCCGTTCCGCCCGGGGGACACCGGGCTCTCCGCACGGGGCAGCCGGCCCGCTACCCTTCCGGTCTGGACGGGCGCTCAGCCCGGCCACCCATCCCACGCTCGCCGCCCCGCGCGGCGATGCGGCGCACCCGGGGGGACGCGATGACCCAGCCACCCGCCGGCGGTGCGACCGGCCCCACGGACCTTCCGGCGGACCAGTCCGGCCCGGACGGCGCCCAGGGTCCGTCGGTCCCGCCGCCCCCGCCCGGATATCCGCCGTACCAGGCGCCGGCCGGCCCGCCCGCCAAACGCGGTGCCCTGATGGCCTCGATCGCCCTGGCGGTGGTCCTGCTGCTCTGCGCCGGTGGCGGCGTGGCCGCCTTCCTCACCTTGCGCAACACCGAGTCCGGCGAGGGCGCGCGGGAGCCGTCGGTGGCGGTCGACGAGTTCCTCACCGCGGTCTACCAGGAGCAGGACGCGGCCAAGGCGGCCAAGCTGGTCTGCACCGCCTCCCGGGACCACGACAAGATCCGGGCAAAGGTCGCCGAGATCGAGAAATACGCCTCGACCTACCAGAACCCCCGGTTCCGCTGGGACACCCCGAAGGTGGACAACGAGACCGGAGACCGCGCCACCGTCACCACCACGGTGACGGTGACCACCGCGGACGAGAAGATCGCCGACCAGAACCTGCGCTTCACGGTGATCCGCAAATCCGGCTGGTGGGTCTGCGAGGTCGCCTGACCTCGTCGCCTGGATAGGCTCGACAGGTGGGAGCAGCGCAGCGCCCGGCTGACCGGGCCGGCACCGATTGGCCCGCCCGCCTGCACGTGGTGACCGGCAAGGGGGGCACGGGCAAGACCAGCGTGGCTGCCGCCCTGGCCCTGGGCCTGGCCGCCGGTGGGCGGCGCACGCTGCTGGTCGAGGTGGAGGGGCGCCAGGGCATCGCCCAGCTCTTCGGCACCGAGCCACTGCCGTACGCCGAACGGCACCTGGCCGACGCGCCGGGCGGCGGCGAGGTGTGCGCGCTGGCGGTGGACGCCGAGGAGGCGCTGCTCGAATACCTGGACATGTTCTACAAGCTCGGCGCGGCCGGCCGGGCGCTGCGCAAGCTCGGCGCGATCGACTTCGCCACCACCATCGCCCCCGGGCTGCGCGACGTGCTGCTCACCGGCAAGCTCAAGGAGGCCACCACCCGGGCGGTCGACAAGCGGCGGGTGTACGACGCGGTGGTGCTGGACGCCCCGCCCACCGGTCGCATCGGCCGCTTCCTGAACGTGACCGCCGAAACCGCCCGGCTGGCCAAGGTCGGCCCGATCAAGACCCAGAGCGAGGGGGTCTCGGCACTGCTGCGCTCGCCGATAACCGCGGTGCACGTGGTGACCCTGCTCGAGGAGATGCCGGTGCAGGAGACGGTCGACGCGATCGACGAACTGACCTCGCTGGGCTTCGGGGTGGGCCGGGTGATCGTCAACGGGGCCCGGCCGCCGCTGCCGGCGGGACGGCTGGTCACCGAGGCTGAGCTGGGCCGGGGGCTGCGCGCCGCCGGACTGCCGGCCGACCGGCGGATCGTCGCCGGCCTGCACGAGGAGGCGCGCGACCAGGTCATCCGCCGGGAGTTGGAGGATTCGCTGCGCGCCGACCTGGTGGAGCTGGGCGTGCCCCTGGTGGAGCTGCCGTTCCTGCCCGACGGGGTGGACCGCACCGGGCTGGACGTCCTCGTCGCGGCTCTCGTACCCGGCGATTGACTCACACCTGACCTCGGCCTGGCGCGTTGGCCGGGTCGGCCCGATACGCTCGATTGGTGCCTTCCGACAACGCCGCGCCGCCGCTGGACGTCGACCAGATCCTGGCCGACCCGGGCGTACGGATCGTGGTCTGCTGCGGAGCGGGTGGGGTGGGCAAGACGACCTCGGCCGCCGCGCTCGCGCTGCGCGCGGCCGAGCGGCACGGCCGGCGGACGGTGGTGCTCACCATCGACCCGGCCCGACGACTGGCCCAGTCGCTCGGCCTGACCGAGCTGGACAACACCCCCCGGCGGGTCAAGGGGATCGACGTCGAGGACAGCGGCGGCGAACTGCACGCCATGATGCTCGACATGAAACGCACCTTCGACGACGTGGTGCTCGCGCACACCGATCCGGCGAAGGCCGCGGAGATCTTCGCAAACCCCTTCTACCAGGCGATGAGTTCCACCTTCTCCGGCACCCAGGAGTACATGGCCATGGAGAAGCTCGGCCAGTTGCACGCCCGGGGCGAGTGGGACCTGATCGTGGTGGACACTCCGCCGTCGCGCTCGGCGCTGGACTTCCTCGACGCACCGGCCCGGTTGTCCCGCTTCCTCGACGGACGGATGCTGCGGCTGCTGCTGGCTCCGGCGCGTACCGGCGGGCGGAGCATGTTCAGCCTCGTCACCGCCTCCTTCGGGATGTTCTCCAGGATCGTGCAGAAGGTGATCGGTGCGCAGTTGCTGACTGACCTGTCCGGTTTCGTGGCCGCGCTCGACTCGATGTTCGGCGGGTTCCGGCAGCGCGCGGAGCAGACGTACCGCATCCTGCAGGCGCGCGAGACGGCGTTTCTGCTGGTCGCGGCGCCGGAGCCGGACGCGGTCCGGGAGGCCGCCTATTTCGCCGGCCGGCTGCGCGAGGAGAACATGCCGCTCGCCGGCCTGGTGCTCAACCGGGTGCACCGCCCGGCGGTGCCCGATCTGGGCGCGCCGGAGAGCCGCGCCGCCGCCGACCGGCTGGCCGCGGCCGGCGGTCACGAGGGCACCGTCGAGGTGCTGCGGGCGCACGCCGCCCTGGCCGAGCAGGCGGTACGCGAGCAGCAGGTGGCCGCGCGGTTCACCGAGGCGTTCCCGCAGGTGCCGACGGTCTCGGTGACGGCGCAGCCCGCCGACGTGCACGACGTCGACGGGCTACGCACGATCGCAGCGGCGATCAGCCGCTCCTGATCGCGCCGATCAACTGCTGGTGGTCGCCAGGATCTTGTCCTTGCCGGACTTGTCCTTGGCGTTCTTCTTCATCGCCGCCTCGAACATCTTGCGCCAGCTGGTGACCTGCGGGTGGCGGCGCAGCAGCGCGCGCCGTTCGCGTTCGGTCATGCCACCCCACACGCCGAACTCGATCCGATTGTCCAGCGCGTCGGCCAGGCACTCGTACCGGACTGGGCAGCTCCGGCAGATCCGCTTGGCCACGTTCTGTTCGGCGCCCTGTACGAACAACGCGTCCGGGTCCCCGTTCTGACACGCCGCCAGCGACGGCCAGTCAGTGATCATGCCCATCTGTACACGTCCCCCCTTGCAGTACTACCGACGCCGTCGCGGGCCAGCCGGCATTCCCCCCGGTCGTCCGGCGCGCCTTACCCCAAAGGCGGCACCGACGACATGTGGCACTGTCGCCGCCCCCATCATGCTCTGTAGTTACCCGATTACGCAACGTTGTCGGCTAAATCCATCATTACGGACACTCCCGGCTTCTCGGGCTCGGGACCGCCGCTTACCCCACCGGAGTCCGCGAAAACGCTGCGGGCCACCTCCGCAAGGAGGAAACTCGACACGGATCACGCAACCGGACACCCAGTGCCACGCGTCTAACACAACGAGGCCGGCGCGCGCAGGAAATGGGGAAAAGACGCCCCAGCGCCCCTCGTTACCTGTTCGCGTACCCTGTCGAGGTGACCTGGATGCGGAAACGTGACCATAACGTCCTGACCAACGCCGCATCGCTGCTCATCTGTGGGCTGTTGGCTGGCGTGGTGGTGGCTGCGGCGGCATTCCCCGCGGTGGCGATGTCGGGCCTGGCCGCCAAGGCCGGCGCGGATACCTTCGGCGCGCTGCCGAAGGAACTGACCGTGGCCCGCGCACCCCAGATCAGTTATCTACTTGCCTCGGACGGCAAGACACCACTGGCCACCATGTACGACGAGAACCGGCGAGAGGTGAAACTCGCCGACATCTCGCCCTACATGCAGAAGGCGATCATTGCCGCCGAGGACCACCAGTTCTACAAGCACAACGGGGTCGACCTCAACGGCGTCGCCCGGGCTTTCGTCAACAACAGCTCCGCCACCAACGACCGGCAGGGCGCCTCGACGCTGACCATGCAGTACGTCCGGATGGCCATCGCGTACTCGGCGACCCACCCGGCCGACGTGGTCGCCGCCACCGAGGACACCAGCGCCCGCAAGCTGCGCGAGATGCGGTACGCCATCCAACTGGACAAGGAAATGTCCAAGGACGAGATCCTGGAGCGCTACCTCAACCTCGCCGCCTTCGGCAACGGGGCATACGGCGTCTACGCCGCGAGCCAGGTCTACTTCAACAAGCCGCCGAAGGACCTGAAGATCGAAGAGGCCGCCATGCTGGCCGGCCTGGTCAAGGCGCCGACCTCGTTCGACCCGACCACCAAGAGCGGCTACCCGCAGGCGGTCGCCCGGCGCGACTACGTCATCGACCACATGGTCACGATCGGCGCGATCACCAAGGAGGAGGCCGAGGCGGCCAAGGCCGTCAAGCTCGTGCCCAAGGGCAAGCGGGCGCCGAACGGCTGCGTCGCCGCCAACAAGAACGCCTGGGGCTTCTTCTGCGACTACTTCTACCGCTGGTGGATGTCGCAGGAGACGTTCGGCTCGACCTCGTACGACCGGGAGCGGCGGCTCAAGAGCGGCGGCTACACGATCGTCACCACGCTGGACAAGCAGGCGCAGGACGGCGCCGACAAGGCGGTCCGCAAGGCCAAGCCGGTGACCTCCAAGGAAGCCGTGATGATCGCCGTGGTCGAGCCCGGCACCGGCCGGGTACGGGCGCTGTCGACCAACCGGAACTACAAGCTCGACAACCCGAAGGCTCCGAAGAACCGGCCGCACAGCGACCCGGTCCAGCGCGACAAGGGCAAGCTCGGCAACTATCCGAACACGGTGAACCCGCTGCTGACCGGTGGCGACGGAATCACCGGGTACCAGGCCGGCTCGGTCTTCAAGATCTTCACCATCGTGGCCGCGTTGGAGAAGGGCATCCCGCTCGGCTACACCATCAACGCGCCGCAGCAGTTCAAATCCGAATACATCATCAGGAGCGGCAGCCCGGCTGCCTGCCCGGGCACCCACTTCTACTGCCCGACCAACTCCAACAAACAGCCCGGCGGGGTCAAGGACATGTGGAGCGCCTTCTCGGCCTCGACCAACACGTACTTCGTCCCGCTACAGCAGCAGGTCGGCGCGGAGAACGTGGTCGACGCGGCCAAGCGCCTGGGCATCCAGTTCCGGGTCAGCAAGGAGAACACCTGGGCCAACGACAAGGCGGCCGCCCACCAGTGGGGCTCGTTCACCCTGGGCGTCACGGACACCACGCCGCTGGAGCTGGCCAACGCCTACGCCACCCTGGCCGCCGACGGTAAGTACTGCGAGCCGATCCCGGTGCAGGAGATCCGCGACCTGGACGGCAAGAAGCTCGACGTGGCCAACCCGCGCTGCGAGAAGCGGCTCAGCACGGAGGTTGCCCGGGCGGCCGTCGACGCGGCCCGTTGCCCGGTGGGTGACAACCCCTCCAGCAACAGGTGCGGCGGCAGCCGCACCGCCGCCGAGGGGCGCTACATCGTCGGCAAGCCGATCGCCGGCAAGTCCGGCACCACCGACGCGGAGAAGACCGCCTCCCTGGTCGCGATGACCAAGCAGTACGCGGTGGCCGGCATCCTGGCCGACCCGGACTGGCCGCAGACCAACGTCAAGATGAAGCACAAGCCGGCCGACGGCATCAACCCGCCGGTCTACGAGACGCTGAAGGCCGCCATGGACGGCAAGAAGGGGATCAACTTCGACCCACCCGGTCAGAAGATCTCCCTCGGCGACCAGCGCACCATCCCCGGCGTCAAGTGCCTGAGCATCGAGCAGGCAAAGTCTCGCCTCTCCGGTGCCGGTTTCCAGCCGCTCGTCTCCAGCAGTCGGACCACCGCCGAGTGCCCGACCGGTACCGCGGCCGGCACCAGCCCTGAGGGCCGCACCATCAAGGGCGGCTACGTGACGATCCTGGTCAGCGCCGGCAACGGCAACACCGACAACAACGGCAACGGCAACGGTCGGCCGGGCAACGGCCCGTCCACGCCGCCCAGCAGCCCGGGCCGCCCGCCGGACGACCGGCCCGGCGGCTGATCACCGCTGGCGTACCCCAAATGGGCGGGCATCCCTTCGTGGGATGCCCGCCCATTCACGTACCAGCGATCACGCTCGGCGGCGACTCAGACGCCGAGCTGGCGGCGTACCTCGCCGGCCACCCGACCACCCTCGGCCCGACCGGCCACCGCGGCCTGGGCCGCCTTCATCGCCGGGCCCATCTGTGCCTTACCGGTAAACCCGCCCGCGGCGAGCGCCCCCGCGACCAGCTCGGTCAACTCGTCGTCGGAGAGCTGCTTCGGCAGGTAGCGATCCAGCACCTCGCCCTCGGCGGTCTCCTTGGCGGCCTGCTCGGCGCGGCCCGCGTCGGCGAAGGCGGTCGCGGCCTCCCGACGCTTCTTGGCCTCCTTGGTCAGCACGGCCAGCACCTCGTCGTCGCTGAGTTCGCGTTTGGCCTTGCCGGAGACCTCGGCGGTGCCGACGGCGGCCAGGGCCATCCGCAGGGTGGAGGTGGTCAGCTCGTCGCGGGCCTTCAGGGCGGCGCGCATGTCGGCGGTGAGGCGGTCCTTCAGCGTGCTCATGGACGGTCAAACTACCCTGATCGGCATGCGAAAGCGCACACTATTCCGGCTCGCGACCGCCACCGTCGCGACGGGCGCCGCCGCCCTGGCGTACGCGTCGCTCGTCGAGCGCAACATGTTCACCCTCCGGCGCTTCGACGTCCCGGTGCTGCCGACCGGCACCGAGCCGCTGCGCGTACTACACCTGTCGGACCTGCACATGACCCCCAACCAGCTACGCAAGCAGCAGTGGGTGGCGTCGTTGGCCGCCCTCGACCCCGACCTGGTGGTGGTCACCGGGGACAACATGGCCCACCCCGGGGCGGTGCCGGGTGTGCTGCGGGCGCTGCAACCGCTGCTCGACTACCCCGGCGCGTTCGTCTTCGGCTCCAATGACTACACCGGGCCGGTCTGGAAGAACCCGTTCAGCTACTTCCTGCCCGACCGGGAGTACACGGAGGGGATCGAGCTGCCCTACGAAGAGCTGCGCGACGTCTTCACCGGGGCCGGCTGGACGGACCTGAACAACGGGCGGGTCACGGTCAAGGCCGGTGGCCGGGCGATCGACATGGTGGGGGTCGACGACCCGCACGTCGAACGGGACGACTACGCCTCGGTGGCCGGCCCGGTGGCTTCCTCGGCCGATCTCTCCATCGCGCTGACCCACTCCCCTGAGCCGGCGCTGCTCGACGAGATGGCCGCCGACGGCTTCGGGCTGCTGCTCGCCGGGCACACCCACGGGGGCCAGGTGTGCGTGCCCGGTGTGGGGGCGCTGGTGACCAACTGCGGGCTGCCCCGGTCGATGGCGAAGGGCCTGCACCGGTGGCCCGGCTCGGACTCCTGGCTGCACGTCTCCGCCGGTCTCGGCACCCACCCGACCGCCCCGGTCCGCTTCGCCTGCCCGCCGGAGGCCAGTCTGCTCACGCTGATCCCGCGCTGATCGCCGCCCGGGGGTACCGAGTTTGAACCCCGGGGCGGGTGGGCTACTATTTGTCGGCACGCCTCGGGGTGTGGCGCAGCTTGGTAGCGCGCTTCGTTCGGGACGAAGAGGTCGTCGGTTCGAATCCGGCCACCCCGACCAGGTGAGAGGGCACATCCAGTCGCTGGATGTGCCCTCTGGCATTCTCGCCTTCCAAGCCGAGGCTAACCCCGGCATGCTGACGGGCATGGACCATCCGCCCCCTCCCGCACCGCTCACGCTGCATCTGTACTGCCGGGTCGACGTGGTTGTCACTGACCCTCAAGCTCTCGTTGATCGCGCTGTCGCCGAACTGCGAGACGCGGATCTCGACTGGTCGGAGGAAGACGACGATCTCGATTCGGCGACCGCCGAGCTGCGAGGCAGCATCGCGGCATCGCTCGGAGCCGTGGCGGACATCAGTCGCGTGGCCGAAGGCGTGCCCGGAGTCGAGTTTCGCGGCGGCCGGTCCTGGGTCGAGCCGGGCCCGCCCCGGGAGATCACGCCGCCCGTCGGCGCAGTCTGAACGCCTGCACGGCGGCGACGATGAGGAGGAGCAGCAACACCGGGCCGCCGGCCAGGACGACGAGGCCGGCACCGATGTTGGCGCCGATCCCGCCGGCCGTCATCACCCGCCAGGCGAAGCCGATCAGCACGCCGGCCAGCACCAACGCAAGGAGCACTGTCCACCAGCGGGAATCGAGCGTACGGGTGGCGGTGGCGCGGATCAGCAGCGCCAGCGAGAGGACTACCAACACACAGGCCAGTACGCCGACCACCCGGTCGCCCGTCGCGCCGAGGCTGATCGGCCGTAGGGCGTAGTCGAGCCGTACCCCCTCGGCGGCCAGCCGTCGGGCTTCCCGGTCGGTCAAGTCGCCGATGAGCCAGGCCGTCGCCACCGGCGTGGCCAGCAGCAACGCCACCACCAGCACGGGGACCGAGCGCCTCAGCACGACACCCACCACCCGAACCGAATCGGCCCGTGGAGCGGGCTCGGGGCGACCACCATCGCGCTCATCGCTCCACGATAGTGATCCGCATCGCTTTCCACGCCCCGTTGCTTGCTCCGGCCGAGCCCGAAGGGTCGGCCGGAGCACGGGCGGCTCAGCAGTTGGTGTAGCCGTTGCCCTTCTTCGTCCACTTGCAGGAGTCGATCAGCTTGCCGCTGGCGTTGCGCAGGTACGCGATGTCGCCGGTGTTGTTCCAGATGTAGTTGCCCGAGCCCCAGTAGCGGTGGCCGGCGGTGTTCGTGCCCTTACCGGTGTGGATGACCACACTCTTACCCTTGGCGAGCTTGAAGTCCCCGCTGAACTTGTAGACGTGGTTGGCCTTGTCGCGCAGCGTCCAGTTCTTCAGGTTGATGGTGCTGGAACGCCGGTTGGTCAGCCTCACCCACTCGGCGTTGAGGCTTTTGTTCGAGCGGTTGTCCACACCCGGCGAGTCGTAATAGACCTTCGTGATCTCGATGGCCGGGGTGGCGGCCTGCGCCGGGGTGGCGACGGCCAGCGAACCGCTTACCGCAACGGCGAGCGCGGCCACGAGCCCGAGGAGCCTTCTGGTCATGCGTGTTACCCCCACTTACGGCGCCGGGAAGCCGGCGCGGATCTGCCACGCCGACGCGTGACGGAGCGAGGCTAACGACGTGATGCGGCAACGTGAACACCCGCGCACACCGTGCCAACCGATTACGGCCGCGCGGCCGTCCATCGACACCCGGCCGGCTCGGATCCGGCGGCCGGTCCGGGCGGCGCGGCTCGGCGCGGGTCTGCGACCAGCCGGCCGAACGGTTGGTCACGGCCACGCATTCGACTACCACTGTGGACCGTCCGGCTCGGACCCCCGCTGGGGCGGCGGGCAGTTCAACTGCCACTGCGGACCGGTGCGATCAGAACCCGCAGGTCATGCCGGCGGTGTGACTGACCTGCACGGTGTGCGTGACACACCCGGCACCGGTCACCCGGTGCAGCAGCAGGGCGGTCGGCTCGGCGACCCAGCCGATCTGCTCGTCGCCGCTCATCGTCAGCGTGGCCTGCCGCCAGGTGCTCGGGGCGACGGTGAGCACCGTGCCGGCGAAGGTCGTGGTCACCGGCCGGTGCAGGTGCCCGGCGGCGACGCGTACCACGTTGGGGTGCCGGACGAGCACCTCGGCGAGGGCGTCACCGTCGGCGAGCCGGATCGCGTCGGCGACCGGGATGCCCACCTCGACCGGCGGATGGTGCAGGCAGACGACGGCCGGCACATCCGGTCGCGCCGCGAGCACCCCGTCGAGCCAGCCGAGCTGCTCGTCGCCGAGCCGCCCGCCGTCCGCGCTGGGGACGAGCGAGTCGAGCACCACCACCGTCGCCCCGGGATGGTCGACCTGGTAGTACGCCGAGAAGCCGCCGCCCAGCCAGGGGGTGCCGCCGAAGGCGTCGAGCAGCGACTCCCGGTCGTCGTGGTTGCCGGTGGTCAGGTGAACCGGCAGCGGGAACCGGCCGATCACCTCACGCAGCACGGCGTACTCGTCGGGGCGGCCGTGGTCGGCCAGGTCGCCGGTGATGACCACGCAGTCGGGCCGGGGAGTCAGCGCCAGCACCCGGCCGAGCGCGCGGTGCAGCCCGGCTGCCGGCTCGGCGCCGAGCGCACCGGTGGTCAAATGCGGATCGCTGAGGTGGGCAATGAGCATCGGGCCTCCACTGGACCGGGAACCCCCACGCTATCGTCGCGGCCGGCCACGCGTGGCCTCACAGGCCACGTCCACAGCCTGTGGATAGCACATGTGTACGAGGCCAGCCCGCACCCGGCCACCGTGAGTACGCTTGATCGGCGACCCGGCGCCGGCCGGGAAGGTACCCCGACCTGGAACGACGTGCGAGTGGATCACCAGCAAGTCATCCGTGACGTCACGGCCCGCCTGCCCATGGCGTCGACCGTCACCGAGGTGTGCCAGGCGACCGTCGCCGCGCTGGCCCGGTACACACCCGCCACCATCGCCGTCCTGTTACACGTCCGCGGCCGGCTGCGCTGCGTCGCCGCCACCGGATCCTGGCAGGTCTTCGCCACCGTCGCGCCGGACGCCGGGATCGTCGGCCGGGTCTACACCCGCGGCAAGCCGGCCGTCGTCCCGGACGTCGCGGCCGACCTCGACCACATCCCGGTACGCCCCGACGTCACCGCCGAGGTGTGCGTGCCGGTGCTGGATCCGGCGGGTCGAGCCGTCGGCGTACTCGATTTGCAGTGGACCGGCCCGGCCGACCTCGGGTCCTGGCAGGCGACGGCCGAACGGGTCGCCAGCCGCCTCGGCGCTCGGATCGTGGCGCTCGGCGGTCCGGCGGAGAGTCGCAGCGAGAAGCTGCTCCGGCACGCCGCCGCGATGACCGCCGCCAGCACCGAATGGGATTTGATGGCGGCCACCATCGGGGCCGCCCGGGACGTGTCGGCCCTCGCCGCGGCCATCCTGGTGCTCGCCGACCGCACCGGCCCGCAGCTCGGCGCGCCGACGGTGGCCCCCGGCGAACTGGAGACCCGGATGCGCGCCGAGTTGACGGAGGCGGGGCCGCAGGCGCTGCGGCGCATCGCCGACCGGGCCCACCGGTACGGCGCGGGCTACACCCTCGGCGAGGCCGGCCACCCGCCGACGGCCGGGCACGAGCCGCTGGTCCGGGCCGGGGTACGCACGCTGATGGCGGTGCCGGTCGGCCCGCCCGAGCGCGGTGCGGTGCTGCTGGTCGCCGACGAGCGGCTGCTCCGCCCGGATCCCACCACGGTCAACCTGATGGAGCTGCTGGCCGCCCAGGCATGGAGCTGCCTGGACCGGCTGCGCACCCTGGACCGGCTACGCGAGCAGGCCAGCTCCGACCCGCTCACCGGACTGCGGCACACCGGCCCGTTCGGGCAGCGGATCGCCACCGCGACCCCCGGCCGTACCGCCCTGCTGGCGATCGACGTGGACGGCTTCAAGAGCGTCAACGACACGTACGGCCACCAGGCGGGTGACCGCGTGCTGGTCGGCCTGGCCCGGGCGTTGGAGGGTGCGCTGCGCCAGGGGGACGAGCTGTACCGGATCGGCGGCGACGAGTTCGTGGCAGTGATCGAGGTGAGTCGCCCCGAGGAGGCGGTGCGGGTCGCCGAGCGGCTCACCGAGGCGGCCCGCCGCATCGGCCGTACGATCAGCGTCGGCGTCGCGCTTCCCCGGCCGGGCGAGTCTCCCGAGCTGACCCTGCGCCGCGCCGACCAGGCCCTCTACGCCGTCAAACGCCAAGGCCGCGACGGGGTCCAGTTGTCCGCCGCCTGACGGCCCCTCGGCAGGGTGATCAGGGTTGGGTCAGCTCCTGGGCCAGGAGTTCGGCGATCTGCGCGGTGTTGAGGGCGGCACCCTTGCGGAGGTTGTCGCCGGTGACGAAGAAATCCAACGCGCGAGGGTCGTCGAGGGCTCGGCGGATCCGGCCGACCCAGGACGGGTCGGTGCCGACCGCGTCGATCGGCATCGGGAACTCCCCGGCCGCCGGGTCGTCGACCACGATCACCCCGGGCGCGTTGCGCAGCACTCCACGGGCGCCGTCGGCGTCGATCTCGGTGGCGAAGACGGCGTGCACCGCGACCGAGTGGCCGGTCACCACCGGCACCCGTACGCAGGTGGCGGAGACCTTGAGGTCGGGCATCCCGAGGATCTTGCGCGACTCGTTGCGCATCTTCATCTCCTCGGACGACCAACCGCTGTCGGCCAGTGAGCCGGCCCACGGCACCACGTTGAGCGCCATCGGGGCGGGGAACGGGCCGAGGTCGTCACCGACCGCCTGCCGCACGTCGCCGGTACGCGAGCCGAGCAGCCGGTCGCCGGCCACCTTGGTCAACTGGTCGTGCAGCGTGTCCGCGCCGACCTGACCCGCTCCGGAAACCGCCTGGTACGAGGCGAGCACCAGCTCACGCAGGCCGTACTCGCGGTGCAGCGGGGCGACCGCGATGATCATCGCGAGGGTGGTGCAGTTCGCGTTGGCGACGATGCCCCGGGGCCGGTTGTGCAGCTGCTCGGGATTGATCTCCGGCACCACCAGCGGGACGTCCCGGTCCATCCGGAAGGCGCCGGAGTTGTCCACCACGACCGCGCCGCGGCGTACCGCAATCGGCGCCCAGTGCGCGGAGACCTCGTCCGGGACGTCGAACATCGCCACGTCCACGCCGTCGAGCGCCTCCTCGGTCAGCGCCTGGACGGTCAACTCCTCGCCCCGACACCGCACCTTCCGCCCGGCCGACCGTTCGGAGGCCAGCAGGCGGATCTCGCCCCAGACGTTGCGCCGCCCGGTGAGCAGCTCACACATCACCGTGCCGACGGCCCCCGTCGCCCCGACCACGGCCAGGGTGGGCAGCCCGGCCACCGCGGGCTACCGTCCCGTCCCCGCGTACACCACGGCTTCGGTGTCACCGCCGAGGTCGAACGCCTCGTGGATGGCGCGGACCGCGGCGTCCAGGTCGGTGTCCCGGCAGACCACGGAGACCCGGATCTCCGAGGTGGAGATCATCTCGATGTTCACGCCGGCCTGGCCCAGTGCGGCGAAGAAGCCCGCGGCCACACCGGGGTGCGACCGCATCCCCGCGCCGATCAGGGAGACCTTGCCGACGTGGTCGTCGTAGAGCAGGCCCTTGAAGTTGACCGTCTCCTGGATCTTGCTCAGCGCGGCCATCGCGGTGGGGCCGTCGGTCTTCGGCAGGGTGAAGGAGATGTCCGTGCGACCGGTGCCCTCGGTGGAGACGTTCTGCACGATCATGTCGATGTTGATCTCGGCGCCCGCGACGGTGTCGAAGATCCGCGCCGCGGCGCCCGGCTCGTCGGGCACCCCGACGATCGTGATCTTGGCCTCGCTGCGGTCGTGGGCCACTCCGGTGATCAGTGCCTGCTCCACAGGAAGCTCCTCCATCGATCCGGTGACCATGGTGCCGGTGTTGGTCGAGTATGACGAACGGACGTGGATCGGCAGCTCGGCCCGGCGGGCGTACTCCACGCTGCGCAGGTGCAGCACCTTCGCGCCGCAGGCGGCCAGCTCCAGCATCTCCTCGTAGGTGATCTGCTTGATGTGCCGGGCGTTCGGGACGATCCGCGGGTCGGCGGTGAAGACCCCGTCCACGTCGGTGTAGATCTCACACACGTCCGCCCGCAGCGCGGCGGCCAGCGCCACCGCGGTGGTGTCCGACCCACCACGGCCCAGGGTGGTGACGTCCTTGGTGTCCTGCGAGACGCCCTGGAAGCCGGCGACGATCACCACGGCCCCCTCGTCCAGCGCGCCCTTGAGCCGCCCCGGGGTTACGTCGATGATCCGTGCCCGGCCGTGCACCGAGGTGGTGATCACGCCCGCCTGCGAACCGGTGAACGAGCGGGCTTCGTACCCCAGGTTGTGGATCGCCATGGCGAGCAGCGCCATCGAGATCCGCTCTCCGGCTGTGAGCAGCATGTCCAGCTCCCGCCCGGGGGGCAGCGGGCTGACCTGGTTGGCCAGGTCGAGCAGCTCGTCGGTGGTGTCGCCCATCGCGGAGACCACGACGACCACGTCGTCGCCGGCCTTGCGGGCCGCGACGATCCGCTCGGCCACCCGCTTGATCCGCTCGGCGTTGGCGACGGAGGACCCGCCGTACTTCTGCACCACGAGTGCCACGACGGTGCACTCCCTCCCAGTTGCCCTGAGCGTGCCGACGCCGCCAGCTCCGGGGCCGGCGGCGCGGGTCGGACGATTTCAGGGTATCGGGCCGCTCTGACCGCCGGATCAGGTGATCCCACGATCCGGCCCGGCCCGGCCCAGGAGTGGCGCGCGACACGCCGCAAACCTCGACCTGCCCGGGGGTGTCCGGAAGCTGGCCGCAACGCCGAGAATGACCGGGTGCACGCCGCCCACCGCCCGGCCCGACGCCTGGCCGCCCCGCTCGCGCTGGCCCTGCCCGTCCTGCTCGCCGGCTGCTCCGCCGACCCGCCCGCAGATCCGCCGCCGCCCCCGAGCGCCGCGCCACGACCGGTGGGGATGGACGCGGCCCGCGACGAGTTGGCCGCGCTCGCCGCCGCCGCCCAGGATCGGCACCTGGTCGCCCGGTACAACCTGCTGGCGGACGGGGTCGCCGACCGCTCGATCCTGGTGACCAGCGCGAACGACGGCAGTTGGCGGGTGGACGTGCCGGGTGGCGCGCACGGTGGCGCGGCAGACATCTCACTCGCGGCGACGGCCGACGGGCTGTTCCAGTGCGCGCTGCCCTCGGCGGCCCGGCCGGAGCCGCCGAGCTGCGTACGCCTCGGCGAACGGGACGACACGCTGCCACGGCGGCTCGACCCCCGGGTGCAGCACCCGTTCACCGACTGGCTGGACGTGCTGACCGACCGGCGCGCCCCACTGTCGGTCTCGCCGGCCATGGCGCCGCCCGGGGCCACCGGCTCCTGCTACTCGGTGGAGACCACCGCGGCCTCGATCAACCCCCCGCTGGACGTGGGGATCTACTGCTTCGACGCCGACGGCACCCCGACCGCGGTCCGCGCCGCGTTCGGCACCCTGACGCTGGCCGCACCCCCCGAGCCGGCACCGGCCACAGTCCAGTTGGCCGGGCCGGTGGTCGAGGGCGAGCCGCTGGGCATGGAGGCGTTACCCACGGACCCGGCCAGCACCGACCCGGGCGGCGTCGACCCGGTCGCCACGGACGCGGGAACGCGCTGACCACCTGTCCCGTTACGGGTGGTGTTGCCCACATTCGCCCACCCCCGACATCGCGGGAAAAACGCCCATACGGAATTCTTTACGCATGGCTGACCTCACCTCGCTGCTCGCGTTCCGGTGGAGCCCCCGTTCCTTCGACCCGCGCGCCGAGCTGACCCGGGCCGAGGCGGCGACCCTGCTGGAGGCGGCGCGCTGGGCGCCATCGGTCGGCAACCGGCAACCCTGGCGGTTCGCGCTCGGGCACCGCGACGACGAGACGTTCAAGCGAATCGCGGTCAACCTGCCGCCGGCGGAGCAGCGCTGGGCCGGGCGGGCCAGCGCCCTGCTGCTGGCCGCGCACCCCCGCACCGGCCACCCGTTCGCGGCGTACGACCTCGGCCAGGCGGTGGCCCACCTCACCGTGCAGGCCACCGCCCTGGGACTGCACGTACGACAACTGACGGACTTCGATCGCCCCGGCCTGGTCGCCGACCTCGACGTGCCCGACGACGTGCGACCGTACGTGGTGGTGGCGGTCGGACAACTGGGCGATCCACTGAGCCTCCCGGCCGACTTGGTGGCCGAGGAGACCGCCTTGCGTCACCGACGCCCCCTTACCGAACTCGTCCTGAGCTGCGGAAACGCAATCCAGTAACCGCCGCCTGCGAATTCCGTCTCAAAGTCCGGACGCACCTTCCCAGACCCCGCCTCATCACGTAGGGTCACCCTGTCATGTGGCAGGCGCACCTTCTCCTTGGTCGCCGCGACGAGGCCTGACGGCCGGCACCTCGTCGCGGAGTCGAACCGCGCCGCCAGCACTGTCCCGGATCTTTCCGCTCGGCACCGTTGCCGACCTCCGTTGCTGACGTCACATGACCCCAGGAGAACTCCGCCATGGCTCACCCAGCCGGCACCACCGACGTTGAGTCCGATCCCATCGCCCGGCAGCGCCCCAGCCGGATGCCGTACCGCCGGTACCAGCCGTACCGGGAGCAGTTCCGGATCGACCTGCCGGACCGCAGCTGGCCGACCCGGCATGTCGAGGCCGCGCCGCGCTGGTGCGCGGTCGACCTGCGGGACGGCAACCAGGCCCTGATCGACCCGATGTCGCCGGAGCGCAAGCGCCGGATGTTCCAGCTCCTGGTGCAGCTGGGCTACAAGGAGATCGAGGTCGGCTTCCCGTCGGCCAGCCAGGCCGACTACGACTTCGTCCGGCAGCTGATCGAGCAGGACCTGATTCCCGAGGACGTCACCATCCAGGTGCTGACGCAGTGCCGGGAGCACCTGATCGAGCGCACGTTCGAGTCGCTGCGCGGTGCCCGCCGGGCGATCGTGCACTTCTACAACTCCACCTCCACGCTCCAGCGCCGGGTGGTGTTCGGGCTGGACCGCGACGGCATCACCGACATCGCCACCACCGGGGCCCGGCTGTGCCAGAAGTACGCCGAGATCCACACCCCGGACACCGACATCCACTACGAGTACTCCCCGGAGTCGTACACCGGCACCGAGCTGGAGTACGCGCTGGAGGTCTGCGCGAAGGTCATCGAGGTGGTCGACCCGACCCCGGACCGCAAGCTGATCGTCAACCTGCCGGCCACCGTCGAGATGGCCATGCCGAACGTGTACGCCGACTCGATCGAGTGGATGCACCGGCACCTGCCCCGCCGCGACAGCCTGGTGCTCAGCCTGCACCCGCACAACGACCGGGGCACCGGGGTCGCCGCCGCCGAGCTGGGCCTGCTGGCCGGCGCGGACCGGATCGAGGGCTGCCTGTTCGGCAACGGCGAGCGCACCGGCAACGTCGACCTGGTGACGCTCGGGCTGAACCTGTTCTCCCAGGGCATCGACCCGATGATCGACTTCTCCGACATCGACGAGGTCAAGCGGGCCGTCGAGTACTGCAACCAACTGCCCGTGCACGAGCGCCACCCGTACGCCGGCGACCTGGTCTACACCGCCTTCTCCGGCTCCCACCAGGACGCCATCAACAAGGGCTTCACCGCCCTCGCCGCCGACGCGGCGGCAGCCGGCGTACCGGTCGACGAGTTCACCTGGGCGGTGCCCTACCTGCCGATCGACCCGAAGGACCTGGGCCGCAGCTACGAGGCGGTGATCCGGGTCAACTCGCAGTCCGGCAAGGGCGGCGTCGCGTACATCATGAAGACCGAGCACCAGCTCGACCTGCCCCGCCGGCTCCAGATCGAGTTCTCGGGCGTGGTGCAGCAGGTCACCGACCACGACGGCGGCGAGGTCGCCCCGGCCACCATGTGGCAGATCTTCGCCGGGCAGTACCTGCTCGACCACCAGGCCGACCCGGCGGTGACGCTGGCCGAGTACGCCCTCGGCACCGCCGACGGCAAGGTCGAGATCACCGCGCAGGTCGGCGTCGCCGGCGAGCCCCGATCGCTCACCGCGATCGGCAACGGCCCGATCGACGCGTACGTCAACGCGCTCGGCTCGGCCGGCGTGGCGGTACGCGTGCTCGACTACCACGAGCACGCACTCTCCTCCGGCGGCGACGCGCAGGCCGCCGCGTACGTCGAGTGCGAGGTCGACGGCCGGACGGTCTGGGGCGTGGGCATGGACGCCAACATCGTCACCGCCTCCATCAAGGCCGTGACCAGCGCCATCAACCGCACCCGCCGCTGAGGTGCAAGGAAGGGCCCCCTGTTAACAGGGGGGAGTTGAACACGCCAGCCCAGACGAACGCCTCGTTGACGTCGCCCTGGCTGGTGGCGCCGTCGCCGAAGTAGGCGATCACCGCCTCGC
>NZ_JBFBAO010000028.1:0-31412 GCF_040682255.1 Micromonospora sp. NPDC051296
GGGGACGCCCCACCGCCCGCCGGCACAGGGCGTCGCGCAGCCGGGGGCCCCGGCCCTCCCGGGCCGGGACGCCACCGGCGCCGCGGGTGCCTCGGCGGTCACCGTTCGACGAGTACGTCGTGCCCGAGGTCGAGCAGGGAGTGCCGCCACTCGTCGTCGGCGTTGCCCCGGCTCGGCTTCGCCGCCGTCAGCGACCGGATCCGGTCGATGGCGTCGCGCATCACCTCGATGTCCTCGGGTGTCAGGTCGACCTTGCGCTTGCGCAGCACGGCGAGGATCTGCCGGCCCGGCTCCGGCAGGTCCAGGTCCGGGTTCGCGCCGAACGCCTCCTCGCCGGAGCCCCGGGTCAGCAGCCACTGCCGCAGTTGCTCGGACGGCACGTTGACCTCGGCGTGGAAGTCGTCCCACAGCACTTCCACCTCGGGTTCGAGCCGCTGCTGTCGTACCATCAGCCCTCCTCTCCGGTCGGCGACCCGGACTGCTCCGGGTGCCCCTCGTCGGTCTGCCCGCCCAGGCCCTCCGCCGGCACCTGCACCCGGGCGGGGTTCGCCGTCGGCGGGGCGACGATCGGGTCGGTGCGTTCGTCGTCGTCCCGGGTCTCCTCCGGTTCGGTCATCGGTAGCCTTCCGGTCAGCGGGGATGCGAGGTCGTGGCCGCCGCGTGGCCCCGCGCGCCGGCCGCCACGTCGAAGGTGAGCTGACCGTCCCGGGCGTCGACGGTGACCCGCTGGCCGGGGGACAGCTGCTGCTCCAGCAGCATCCGGGACAGGTGGTTGTCCACCTCCCGCTGGATGACCCGGCGCAGTGGCCGGGCGCCGAACTCCGGCTGGTAGCCGTGCTCGGCGAGCCAGTCGGTCCCGGCGGTGGTGAAGTCCACCTCGATGTCCTGGGCGTGCAGCCGGCGGCGGGTCTCCTCCAGCAGCAGCTCGGTGATCTGCCGCAACTGCTCGGCCTCCAGCCGGCGGAAGATGATCACTTCGTCGATGCGGTTCAGGAACTCCGGCCGGAAGTTCTCCTGCAACCGGCGCATCAGCCGTTCCCGTAGCTCGTCGCTCTCCTGTTCGCTGCCCGGCGCGCCGGCACCGAACCCGACCGCGCGCTGGGTGCCGGTGATCAGCTCCGAGCCGAGGTTGCTCGTCATGATCAGCACGGTGTTCTTGAAGTTGACCGTACGGCCCTGGCTGTCGGTGAGCCGCCCGTCGTCGAGCACCTGCAACAGGATGTTGAACACGTCGGGATGGGCCTTCTCGATCTCGTCGAGGAGCACCACCGCGTACGGGCGGCGACGCACCGCCTCGGTGAGCTGGCCGGCCTCCTCGTACCCGACGTAGCCCGGTGGCGCGCCGACCAGGCGGCTGACCGTGTGCCGCTCCTGGAACTCGCTCATGTCCACCCGGACCATCCGGTCCGCCTCGCCGAACAGCGCCTCCGCCAGGGCCCGGGCCAGCTCGGTCTTGCCGACGCCGGTGGGACCGAGGAACAGGAAACTGCCCATCGGGCGGTTCGGGTCGGCCAGCCCGGTACGGGAGCGGCGCACCGCCTCGGCCACCGCGTTGACCGCGTCGTCCTGCCCGACGACCTTCTCGTGCAGGTGGCCCTCCAGCCGCAGCAGCCGGTCCCGCTCCTCCTCGGTGAGCTGGCTGGCCGGGATGCCGGTGGCCCGGGAGACCACCTCGGCGATCTCGTCCGGCCCCACCTCGGGCACCTGGCTGCCGCTGCCGTCGTCGCCGCGGGCCCGGCGGACCTGATCCTCCAACTCGGAGACCCGGTCGCGCAGCGAGGAGGCGCGTTCGTACTGCTCGTCGGCGACCGCCTGCTCCTTGTCCCGGCGTACCTCGTCGAGCTGCTGTTCCAGGTCCCGCACGTCGGCGGCGGGGGTGCGGGTACGCAGCCGCACCCGGGCGCCGGCCTGGTCGATCAGGTCGATCGCCTTGTCCGGCAGGTAGCGGTCGGTGATGTACCGGTCGGACAGCTCGGCGGCGGCGACCAGCGCCTCGTCGGTGAAACGCACCTGGTGGTGGGCCTCGTACCGGTCCCGCAGGCCACGCAGGATGGCCACGGTGTCCTCGACGGTGGGCTCGGGTACGAACACCGGCTGGAACCGCCGGGCCAGCGCGGCGTCCTTCTCGATGCTGCGGCGGTACTCGTCGAGGGTGGTCGCGCCGATCACCCGCAGTTCGCCACGGGCCAGCGCCGGCTTGAGCATGTTGGACGCGTCCATGCCGCCCTCGCTGCCCGCGCCACCCGCGCCGACCAGGGTGTGGATCTCGTCCAGGAAGATGATCAGCTCCTCCCGGTGCGCCCGGATCTCGTCGATCACCTTCTTCAGCCGTTCCTCGAAGTCGCCCCGGTAGCGGGTGCCGGCGACCAGCCCGGCCAGGTCGAGCTGGACCACCCGCTTGCCCAGCAGCGTCTGCGGCACGTCGCCGTCGCAGATCCGCTCGGCCAGGCCCTCCACGATCGCGGTCTTGCCGACGCCGGCCTCGCCGATCAGCACCGGGTTGTTCTTGGTACGCCGGGACAGGATCTCCACCGCCTGCTCGATCTCGTCGGCGCGCCCGATCACCGGGTCGATCTGGTCGTTGCGGGCCAGTTCGGTGAGGTCCTGGCCGTACTGGTCGAGGGTCGGCGTGCCCCGGTCCGGCCGCGGCGTGCCCATCGGCCCGCGCTCGGCGTTGGCGGCCTGCAACGACTCCGGCTGGATCCGGCCGGCGGCGAGCATCCGGCCGGCCGGCGACTCCGGGTTCAGCGGCAGCGCCATCAGGATGTGCTCGGGGCCGATGTAGTTCGCGCCCATCGCCCGGGACAGCTGATGGGCGTCGAGCAGCGCCCGCTTGGCCGCCGGGGTCAGCGACAGGTTCGGCGGGACCTCGCCGTGCGGAGCGCCGTCACCCCGCCCGCCCAGCGCGTTGACCAGGGTGTCCGGGTCGGCGCCCGCCCGCCGGACCAGATCCCGCAGCGGCTCTCGCTGCAACGCCGCCCACAGCAGGTGGTCGGTGTCCAGGTCGTTGCTCTTCTTCTGGGCGGCCCGCCGCGCGGCGTCGGCCAGCATCTCCCGGGCGTCGGCGGTCATCAGCCGGGTGATGTCGACCCGGTGCGCCGGCCGGCGCCCGCCCTCGCCCCGGCCGAAGTACCGGGCCAGGAACTCGTCCCACGGGTCCGAACCGAAGTCGCCGGGTCCAATCATCTCTGTCCTCCGCGGTCGGGCGCGAGACGGTCGGCACGGGCTACCCGGCCCTAGGCCGGACAAACGCCACCGGTCGGCGCGGCGGGTCGGGCCGGGGCGGGCACGGCGCGGCACCGGCGGTGCCGCGCGAGCCGACCGGTCGAATGGCAGGCTGGGCGGATGGATCCGACACCGCTGCTCATCGTGGACGCCGCCAACGTGGTCGGGTCCCGCCCGGACGGCTGGTGGCGCGACCGGGCCGGCGCCACCGCCCGGCTGCGGGACGCTCTCGTGCCGCTGGGCGGGCAGGGGGTGCCGCCGGACCTGCCCCCGCCGGTCGAGGTGGTGCTGGTGGTCGAGGGCGCCGCCCGCAGGGTGCCCGGGGTCGACGGGGTGCGCGTGGTGGCCGCCGCCGGATCCGGCGACGACACCGTGGTCGACCTGGTCGCCGGCGCCGGAGACCGCCGGCGCCTGGTCGTCACCGCCGACCGCGCGCTGCGGGACCGGGTCACCGCGCTCGGCGCCGAGGTGCACGGTCCCCGCTGGCTACGCGGCTGACCCGCCCATGATCGCGGTCGGTGACCGGCCACCCACAGGTCCCACGAATCGGACTCGCGGCACCTGCGGTCGACAACCGGTCAGGAAGGCAGGAACACTGACAGGGCGCTTGTTCTTTCCCCGACCGGCATAGGCTCTAATGGAGTCCTCCCCGCCCCCCAGGAGGTTCCGCGTGGCGAGCGTCGCCGAGCTCAAGGCAGCCATCGATGTCGCGCTCCAGCAGATCGGTGACGGCCAGAGCGCCGTGCAGGCCGCCGGCGAGAAACTGGCCGAGGCACAGCAGACCCTCGCCGGCGCGCTGGAGGGCAGCGGCCACACCACCGTCGAGGCGGCGCAGGCGTCGTTGACCCAGGCCAGCCAGGAGTTGGAGGAGTGCCTCGCCGCGACGCTCGTCGCGGTCGAGCAGGCCCAGCAGTACGTCTCGACGCTGTAGGGGCCGGGCGTGTCCATCGTCGAGGATGTCGGCGCGGAGGTCCGTGCCGCCGCCGAGGAGCTGCCGCTGGGCCTGCTGGCGCAGGCGCTGGAGAGGTTCGGGCTGGCCGCCGAGCGGCTGCGCTGGGTACGTCAGGAGTCGGCCAACCCGATGGGTGTGCCGGAACTGTCCGCGGCCACCGAGCACGCCGAGACCGCCGGGTACGCGCTGCAGGTGGCCCAGGAGCAGCTGACCGCGTACCTGGCCGCGATCGGGCTGGCTCCCGACGGCGGCGCACCGCCGCCCGCCGCCGAACCGGAGCGCCGGCCGGCACACGACGCGCCCCGGGCGGCCGGGCCGGAGGCCGCCGCACCCGAGCCCGCCGGTGAGGTTCGGCTGCGCCGCTGGTGGTCGGTGCGGGTGGCGGAGCTGACCGGCGGGCGGGAGGGCCCGCCCGAGGAACCCGACGAACGGATCGCCGACTCCCAGGAGTTGCTGCGCCGGGTGGTACGCGGCGTCCGCGCCGGCGACCGGGACCGGCTGCACCGGGACCTGCGCGGCGCACACGCCGACGTCGGGCTGGGTCTGGCCGCGGTGGCTCCGCCGCTGCTGCGCGACCTCGCCGGGGAACTGCTCGGCCACCCGCCGCGCGGCGACGACCTGGCCCGGCTGCGCCGCGAGCTGGACGGCCGGGTCCGGGACCTGCTGCCCGGCCTGCCCGCCCCGGTGCTGGACACCCTGCTCACCCGGGTCTGCCGGATGCCCCCGCCGCGGCGGGGCGACGGCGAGCAGCCGCACGCCGCCGACCCGGCCGTCACCGCCGGGGTGCTCACCGGCGTCCTGCTCGACCGCCTGGGTCGCGACCTGCCAGCCGAGCCGGGCCGGCCCGCCGGCGGTGGCGCCGCCAACGGTGGCGCGGCCGGCGGGCCGGCCGGCGGCTCGCCCAGCCGCGTCCGGGGCGGCCAGCCCGGGACGACGCACTCGACGGCCTCACCCGGGACGCGGCGGGACGTGCCATGGGCCGGGCCACCGACGCGCCCCACCTCGACCAACGGATCTGCCAGCCGGCCGGGGCACGGGATCGATGGCTGACCGGCGTAGCCAGCTGGTCGCCCGGGTCCGGGAGCTGCTCGCCGAGGCGCTCGGCGCGTCCCGCACCCGGTCGGCCACCGCCCAGACGATGCTGGCCACCGCCCGGGACCGGTCGGTCCGGGTACGGCGCGCCGCCGCCGGCGTACCGGAGCGGGTGGGTGCCGAACGCGACCGACGGCTCGCCGAGATCGACGCCCGGCACGCGTCGCGGCTGGCCACCCTGGCCCGCCGGGCGGCGGAGGCCGCCACCCGGGAGGCGCCCGGCGCGGGGTCGGCGGAATGGCGGGTGTGGCGACCCACCCCGGCCGACCGGGCCGAACCGCCGGGCGCGACGCGCGTCGGCACGATCCGGCTGCCCGACGCCGAACCGGTGCCGGCGCTGGTGTCACTGCTCGACGGCGGGCACGTGGCGCTCGACGGGGACGCGGAGGGCTGCGCGGCCGTGGTGTCGGCGCTGCTGCTGCGTGGCCTCGGCCGGGCCGCACCGGGCAGCGTACGGCTGGTCGGCTACGACCCGGACCGGCTGGGCGGCGCGCTGGCCGGGTTCGCTCCGCTGGGCACGGCCGGGCTGCTCACCTTCGTCGGCCCGGGTGGCCTGGGCCGGCTGCTGGACGACCTGGTGGAGCAGATCCGCCGGATCAACGAGACCGTCCTCGCCGGCGAGCACGCCTCGCTGCGCGAGCTGGCCGCCGCGACCGGCCGCCGGCCGGAGCCGTGGCGGGTGGCGGTGCTGCTCGGCGGGGACGAGCTGTCCCGGCACGAACGCGGCCAGCTCGACCGGGTGGTCCGGGCCGGCGCCGCGTGCGGGGTACACCTGATCGTGCGGGGCGTGCCGCTGCCCGACGATCCGACGGTCACCCGGATGGTGGTCACCGCCGAGGGTGCCCGGGTCGGCACCCTGCCGGTACGCCTCGATCCACCGCCACCGGCCGCCCTGGTCACCGAGACCTGCCGGCAGATCGCCTCGGTGGCCAGTGCCGGCCCGGCGCCCACCCCGTTCACCGACCTGCTGCCGCCGCCGGAGCAAATGTGGCGGGAGGACTCGGCGACCGGGCTGACCGCGCCGATCGGCGAGGGGCCGCAGGGCCGGCCGGTGCTGCTGACCCTCGGCGACTACCCGCCACACGCGCTGATCGGCGGACCGTCCGGCACCGGCAAGACCAACCTGATCTTCGCCTGGATCGGTGCCCTCGCGGCCCGCTACTCCCCAGCCGAGCTGGAGTTCTACCTGCTCGACTTCAAGGAGGGGGTGTCCTTCGCCCGGTTCGCCCAGGGCCGGCGGGACCCGAGCTGGCTGCCGCACATGCGGCTAGTCGGCATCAACGTCAACACCGACCGCGAGTTCGGCCTGGCGCTGCTGCGGTTCCTCGCCGAGGAGCTGCGCCGGCGGGCCGACGCGGCGAAGAAACACGAGGTCACCAAGCTGGCCGAACTGCGCGCGGTGGACCCGACCGGGCACTGGCCGCGGATCGTCGCGGTGGTCGACGAGTTCCAGATGCTGCTGGCCGGCCGGGACGCGGTGGCCCGGGAGGCGGCCGACCTGCTGGAGGACCTGGCCCGGCGGGGCCGTTCGCAGGGCATCCACCTGGTGCTGGCCTCCCAGGACGTCCGCGGCATCGAGGCACTGTGGGGCCGGCCGGCACTGGTCGCCCAGTTCACCCTGCGGATCGCGCTGCCCAAGGCGCTGCGGATCCTCGCCGAGCGCAACGACGCCGCCCAGTCGTTGCCGAAGTTCCACGCCGTGGTCAACGCCGAGTCGGGGCTGCCCGAGGGCAACGAGGTGGCCCGGATCCCGTCGGCCGGCGACTGGGAGACCTGGAGCGAGCTGCAGAACCGGCTGTGGCGGATGCGGCCGGCCGAGGCGGCGCCGGCCCGGCTCTTCGACGGTGACGCGATCCCCCGGCTGGCCGACGCGCCGGACTTCCGGGCCCTTCAGGCGCCGGAGGTCGGCACCCCACGCGGCCCGGTCGCGCTGCTGGGCGAGATCATCGACGTGCAGGCCCGCTCGGCGGCGCTGCGGCTGCCGCGGGCGCCCGGCCGCAACCTGGCCGTGCTGGGCACCCGGGTCGACGAGGCGTGCGCGGTGCTGGACGCGGCGGCCCGCTCGCTGGCCCGGCAGCACCGCTCCGGCAGCGCCCGGTTCTCCATCGCCTGCCTGGACCCGGACGCCGACCCGGCGGCCCGGGCGCTGTACGAGGACCTCGCCGACGACGCCGCCTGGTACGACGAGGAGACGGTCGCCGAGTTGGTGGCCGAGACCGCCGACGGCCTCGGCGCACCGGGGGCCACCGGCGCCCCGCACTACCTGCTGCTGTTCGCCGTCGACGCGGCGGCCGGCGCGCTCGCCACGCGGGCCGGGTCCGCCACCGGGCTGGAGCACCTGCGCCGGATCCTGCACGACGGCCCGGAGCGGCGTACGCACGTGTTGGCGTGGTGGCGCGGGGTGGCCCGGATGCGCGCCGACCTGGGTGGCGCCGGAGCCCGCACCGATCAGATCGGTGCCTGGGTGGCGCTGGACGCCCACGGCGGGGAGCTGGGTTCGTCGCTATACCCCGGCACCGGCGGGCCGGACTGGTATCCCCGGCCGTGGCGGGGGCTGTTCTTCGACCGGGCGGTGCACCGCACCGGGCAGACCATCATCCCGTACGGTCCGTCACGATGAACGAACCGGTGACCAGCGAGACGTACGCGGCCCAGCTCCGGCGGCTCGCCGAGCTGACCGCGCGGGTGCACGAGCAGCGTGAGGAGGCCCGGGCCTGGTACGAGCAGCAATGCGCGGCGGCCGACCTGGCGGTGACCGAATCCGCCGCCGAGGTCAACCAGGCCGAGGGGGAACTGGTCGCGGCGCGTGAGGCGCAGGAGCGGGTGGACGCCGAGGTCGCGGTGCTGTGGCAGGAGCTGAACGCCCAGCTGGGCGGGGGCGGGCGGCGGGCCGGCACCCCGCCGGCGCCCGCGCCGGAGGCCACCGGCGACCCGGGTCCGCTGCTGGACGGGGTGCGGGACCTGCTGTACCGCACCCGGCAGCGGGGCGAGTTGCCGAGCGGCGTCAACCCGCTGCTGGCGTTGTGCGGGGTGGCCGGAGCGGTGGTGGCGTACGCGCTGGGCGCCGGTGCCCGGGCGCTGGCCCTGCGCAGCGACGGCGAGCTGGCCGTCGGCCTGCCGGTGCTGGCCCTGGTGGTGACGCTGCTTGGCCCAGTGCTGGGCCTGATCCCGGCCCGGGTGCTCGCCGACCGCCGGCACGCGCTGCTCAGCCCCCGCCCCGTCCTCATCGTGGTGGCCGCCGGCCTGGCCACCACCGTCCTCCTCCTGATCGCCACCTGACCCGCCAGACCCCCGCGGCGGGGATCAGGCGGGGGTGAGGACGGCTTCGCGGAGAAGGCGGCGGGTCAGGGTGAGGCGATCGGCGTCGTCGTCGAGACCGGGCAGCTCACCGACCCGGGTGACCGCGCCGGTGAGCAGGGCGCGTACCGCGGGCTCGCACTGGGCGGGCAGGGTGATCGTACGGTCGAACAGGCGCAGGGCGACCCGATCGCCCTGCGCGGCGAGCTGCCAGCGCAGGCCCGGGCGGAGACCGACCCGACTGTCGGCGTCCAGCGCGGCGATCGCGGCGGCCTGGGCGAGCGGCCGGATCGGCGCCGGGCGGGACGCCGGCCAGGCTCGCTGCCGCAGCCGGGCCGCCACCGCGGCCGGATCGGCCCGCAGCAGCCAGTCGCGCAGCGCCTCGACGGTCTCGGTCAGCTCCGGCTCGATGGCGTCCGGGTCGGCCAGGTCGGTGCCGAACGGCAGGGTGGCCCGGAGTCGCCGGTCCTCGGCGGCCAGCCCGAGCAGCTCCTCGACCAGCGCGTAGCGGGTCAGCGCGCGGACGCCGACGGTCAGGTGCAGCGAGCTGGACTCCTGCGCCTGGGCGCTGTGCAGCCACCCTCGGGGCAGGTAGAGCGCGTCGCCCGGTTCGAGCACCACGTCCAGCGCCGCCGGGTCCTGCGCGGTGGCGGTGACCTCGTCGGCCCGGCCGCCCCACGGCTGGCGTTCCAGCGGGTCGGGCAGCACCGGCGGGTGGATGCGCCAGTGCTTGCGACCGTCGACCTGGAGCACGAACACGTCGTGCGTGTCGTAGTGGGTGGCGAATCCCTGGCTGCCCGGCGGGGTGAGGTAGGCGTTGACCTGCAACGGCTGCCCGACGGCCCGGCTCAGCTCACCGGTGAAGTCGATCAACGCCGGCCAGTTGCGGTGCAGGCCCTGCAGGACGAGGGTGGCGCCGCCGGCGTACAACTCCAGGACCTTCTCGTCGAGGACCTGGTCGCCGATCTCGGCGCCGGCACCGCCGCCGCCGGTGTAGCGCGCCGCCGGCAGCAGCTGGCCGTCCCTGGCCACCCGCAGGAACGGGGTACGCAGGCCGCGTCGGCTGAGCAGTTCGTCGGCGTCGGCGGGGCTGAGCAGGTCGGTGAAGCCGGCCGGGTTGGGCAGCTCGGCGGCGCGGGACAGCAACGGCGTCTGTCCCCAGTGGGCGGCGGCGAACTTGGCCGACTCCACGCTGACGCACCGGGCCAGCGCCGCCGCGGCTCGTCGGCCCGATCCGGTGGACGGTGGCGCCACGCCGACGCGGTGGGCCGACGCCGTGGCCGCCGGAGACGGGACCGCCGAGCGGCCGTGGCCGCCCGGCGGGTCGAGATGCGTCATGGCGGACCGTTACCGGGCGCCGCCGTCGGCCCCGCCGTCCTGCTGGCCGGGGGTGGCGCCGCCGTCGGCCGGGCCCTCGGCGCTGCCGTCCGCACCACCGTCGTGCTGGCCCGGGGTCGCACCCCCGTCGGCGGGACCCTCGGCGCTACCGTCGGCACCGCCGTCGTGCTGGCCAGGGGTGGCGCCGCCGTCGGCCGGGCCCTCGGCGCTGCCGTCCGCACCACCGTCGTGCTGGCCGGGGGTCGCGCCGCCGTCCGCCGGGCCCTCCAGCCCGCCGCCGCTGGTGGTCTGCATGTCGTCGTCGTTGAGTGGCATCGTGCTCCCTCGGATGGACCCGCCCCCGCCGTCGGTCGGGTGCGTCGTGCCGCGGGTGGTACCCCGCGCCCGATCTTCTCTAACCACACTGCACCCCACCGTAGACGCCCGAACCGGTCGACACGACCCGTTCGCCACCCCGCCCGGTTCCGGCCGCGCCGCGGCTGCCCGGCGCGAGCCGGGTCGCGGTGGCAGGATGGACGGACCCGAGCAGACGGAGGTGTCGATGACCACGCCGTTGCAGCCGGTGACCGAGGACTGGCGTCGCGCGCTGGCGATCGTGGCGCACCCGGACGACCTGGAGTTCGGTGCCGCCGCCGCCATCGCCCGCTGGACCGACCAGGGCAAACAGGTGGTCTACTGCCTGGTCACCAGCGGCGAGGCAGGCATCGACGGGATGCCACCACCGCAGGCCCGGGAGGTACGCGAGCAGGAGCAGCGCGCCTCGGCGGCCCTGGTCGGGGTGGACACGGTGGAGTTCCTCGGCCTGCCCGACGGGGTGCTGGAGTACGGCGTGGCCCTGCGCCGGGAACTGGCCGCGGTGGTACGCCGGCACCGGCCGGAAATCGTCGTCACCAACAACTTCCGGGCCACCTGGGACGGGGCGGACACGCTCAACCAGGCCGACCACATCGCGGTGGGCCGGGCCACCCTGGACGCGGTCCGCGACGCCGGCAACCGGTGGATCTTCCCGGAGCAGTTGACCGGTGGCGTCGAGCCGTGGGGCGGGGTCCGCCAGGTGTGGGCGGCCTCCTCGCCCCGCTCGGCGCACGGAGTCGACACCACCGACACGTTCACCCGGGGCGTGGCGTCGCTGCTGGCGCACGAGGCGTACCTCACCGGGTTGGGTGACGGCAGCTTCGACGCCGAGGAGTTCCTGGAGAGCGGCGCGCGCCCGGTCGGGACCCGGCTGGGCGTGCGCTACGGCACCTCGTTCGAGGTGTTCCACTTCGACCTCTGGTAGGCCGGGGCGGGCCCTGGTCGAGCCCGGTACCGCAGGCGTCGGCCCGCCCCACCGAGGTGGGGCGGGCCGCGGGAGTTGCCGGGTCAGGGCATCATCCGGGCGAGGTCGGCCGGCATGGTGTCCTTCACCTCGTCCCACTCGCCCTGGGTGATATGCCGGCGCAGGGTGTCCAGCACCACCTGGACCACCCGTTCCGGGCCGCCCTCCACGTCGTACGGGAAGCCCTGGCGGACCTCCAGCAGGAAATCGTCCCGGTTGAGCTTGATCGGCACGTTCTGCGGCTGCCACCCGTCGAAGTAGATGCCCCGCACGAGCAACGGCAACTGGGCGGAGAACTCCACGCTCTCCTGCACCGGCAGTCGGTCGCGCAGCAGGTGCAGCACGGTGCGCAGCGCCGCGTACGACTGGTTGCGGTGCTCCTTCGGCCACCCGTACGCCTGCTCGATGTCCTTGAGAATCAGGTTGGTCTTGTCCACCGAGGACTCGACCGCCGACTGGAACTGCTCAGCCATCTGTCCACCCCCGTAGGTCGGTCTCCCACCGTCGGTCGTCGTGACGTCGCGGCGGGCCCGCCGGGCCGCGCCGTGGCCGGATCGGGCTGGCCCGCCCGGCGCGTGGCACCCGTCTGGCCTGGCCGGACGCGCCGACGACGTGCACGACCGCGTTGTCTCGCCGGTGCGCCACCACCCGAGCCGTCATCGCCAACCACCTCCGTGGTGTCGCCTCGCACGCACGGTCGCCCCAAACCAACCGCACTCCGCCCATGGTCTGCACCAGGAGGGTGAGCCGGCCTCACCCCATCGGGATGAGACCGGCGAAATTTGTTCACGGGTGCGGGGCGGCAGATGGTCATCTGCCGCCCCGCACCTTGACTGTCAGCTATCTGCGGTTATTTGGGGCCGTTGCCGTTGAACTTCCGCTTGCACTCCTTGAAGTCGACCTCGACGCGCCCGCCCAGATCCACGTTGACCGGGGTGGTCTGCAGCACGGTGCCGTCGGGCCGCTCGCAGGTGAGGATCCACGGCTCGGTGTAGAAACCGGTCTGGTTGCCGCGCACGCCGTCGGCCTGGTAGGCCGGGACGGGCCGGTACGACGGGTTCACCGCCCACTGGAACTTGCCGTTCGTGTTGACGATGTCCAGCTCCGAGGTGAGCGTGGTGGTGAACGACGTCGGCCGGACGCCGCCGCCGGGCTGGGCGTACGGGCTGGTGTACATGTCGAAGGACTTGGTGATGCGCAGCACCGCGTCCTTGGGCGCCTTGCCCTCGATGATCGCGTGCTCGCTCTGGTCAGCGGTGGTCTCGACCGCCTCGAACATCGCGTTGCGGTGCGCGGCGTAGGTGTCCAGGACCTGCGTCTGGTAGTTCCGGGCCACGCCGGGGTTGGGGCAGGTCTCGGTGGTGATGGACAGGCCACGGGTGGCGTAGTACGCCCAGTCGATGGCCTCGCCGGTCGTCTCGTAGTCCTCGGCCGACGGCAGCGCGTTGTACGTCGGGCCGTACTGCGCGGCGACGGCGGAGGCGAGCCGGTGCAGGCGCTCGGTGTCCTGCGCCGGTCCGGCGGCGAGTTGCAGCGGCGGGTAGAGCACCACCCGGATACAGGTGTGCTGGGTGTTGAAGACGGTCGCCTGCCGGGTGGAGAGCAGCCACTCCATGTTCTTGGTCTCCGGCTCCGACCACGGGGCCGCGCCGCCGGTCGAGATCGGCAGCCAGCCCATCCCGTAGTTGCGGTTCATGTCGGTGTTGGTGTCGGTCTGGCGGCGGTTACGCACGAAGCCGTCCACGTTCACCACCGGTACGACCACGAGCCGGGCCCGGTCGAGCAGGTCCGCCACGTACGGGTCGTCGGCGTTCTTGACCAGGTCGATGGCGAACTCCATGGTCAGCTCGCCGCTGGGCCACTCGTTGCCGTGGTGCATGGCGACGTTCACGAAGACCGGCTTACCGTCGTTCAGCTGCACGTTCTTGCTGATCTCGATGCCCCGGACGGTCCGACCCGAGGTCGTCTTGTAGGGCAGTTCGAGCGGCTTGACCAGCGTCGGGTACTCGGCGGCGAGGGTGGCCATGTCGTTCTCGTAGTCGGCCAGCGTGCGGTACGCCGTGTTGCCACTGGGCAGGGCGGAGGACTCCGCGGCGGCGACCGCCCCGGTCGGCGGTGCGACGATGCTGGCCAGGCCGATGGTGAGTGCCGCGCCGAGCGTCGTCAGGCGACGCCTGCGGCGGGAGGGTTGAGTGTGGACCACGAGGTTTCCCTTCTGGGCGGGGGTTCGGGGTCTGCAAAGATTCATTCACTCCGGGGAATGATGGTTCCTTCACATTCAAGATGCTTGCTGACCAGCGGAACAGACTCCGATGATCTCCATTTGGTAACGACGTCGGTCGGTCAGCCGGTTTGACGGTCGTGATCATGAACGGAAACGCCGACGCAATCGGCCGGACACATTCGCCGGACGCCGCAGGGTTGTTCGGTGCCAGGTCAGGAAAGGAGCAAAGAGGTCCGGGTACGGATCCAGTGCGGATCCGTACCCGAACCTCTCGATCAGCTGGGCGATGCCGGCGCAGGCGCGGCCTCCCGGCACGCGCTTCAGGACTCGTCGGCGAGGAGCGCCTGGAGCTGTTGGGCGTTGGTCTGCGCGTAGTCGCGGTAACAGTTGTTCATGAGGACGTGCGTCTGTTCGGTTTCCTCGGCCAGTTCGCGCAGCTTGGGGGCCCAGTCGCGGAGTTCGCGGTCGGAGTAGTGATAACCGAACTTCTGGTAAATGTCACGACTGGTCCACTTGTCGCTGTGGCCGTGGAAGCGTACGACGGCGAGGTCCGAGGTGGCGGCCAGCACCGGCGGCACCGACGAGCGGTGTCCCTGCGGCATGTCCACGCTGACGTACGCCAGCCCGTGCTCACGCAGGAAGGCCAGGGTCTCCTCGGCGTTGTCCCCGTCGAACCAGGAGGCGTGCCGGAACTCGAAGACCGGCCGCAGCGGCGCGCAGCGGCGGGTCACCTCCAACAGGTACTGCTTGTTGTCCCGCCGGATGGTGAACCAGGGCGGGAACTGGAACAGCAGCGCGCCGAGCTTGCCCGCCTCGACCAGTGGGTCGAGCGCGCTGAGGAAGCGGGTCCAGACCTCCTCGTACGCCTGCGCCGGCAGGTCGTCCGGGTAGAGGTTGCGCTTGTCGGTGTCCGGCCGCAGGTCCTTGTAGATCGCGCTGACCTTGGTGGGGTGGCCGGTCAGCAGGCTGAACGCCTTGACGTTGAAGGTGAAGCCGGCCGGGGTGCGTTCGGCCCAGAGCCGGGCCGTGCGCTCGGCCGGCGGCGAGTAGTAGGTGGCGTCGACCTCGACCAGCGGGAACTGCCGCGCGTAGTAGGCCAGCCGCTTCTCCGGCGTGTCGGCCGTCTGCGGGTACCAACCGGAATCCAGCAGGGTCCGGTCGGTCCAGGATGCGGTGCCCACCCTGATCTCGCCCATCGGTGAAGTTCACCGCGTCCCGGACCGACCGGCAACCGCAGCGGGTCAGGCCGCCCGACGCTCCCGGGTCTGCTTGCAGGCCACGCAGGTGGTGGCCGACGGGAAGATCTCCAGCCGTTCCACCGGGATGGGCGCGGAGCAGCCCTCGCAGAAACCGTAGGTGCCCTCCTCGAGGCGGGTCAGGGCATGTTCGTACTGGGCGCGACGGTCGAGGATGGTCCGCAGCAGGGACTGCGCGGTGTCCCGCTCGGCGGTCTTGGTGCCGCTGTCGGCCTGGTCGTCGCCCGCGGTGTCGCCGACCTCGACCAGTCGCAACACCTGGCTCTGCTGCACGGCCTGCTCGTACTCCGCGGACAACTCGTCGTGGCGGGCCTGCAGGGAGAGTCGGATCTGGTCGATCTCCGCCTGGGATCGGCCCGTGCCGACCGTGTCGTGGACGAGCATGGCTGCCTGCCTTCCTGGGCCTTATCGTCGTCACGGGCGGGGCCGTCCCCACCCGGTCATACCGCCCAGAGGTGATCACCCGGGCGCTGTGGAGCCCCGCGAATACCCCCCTCGGCCGGGGGTCAAACCGGGTCGTCGGCGGATTCCACGATCGCCGGACGGCGGGGGTCGTCGGCCCGGACCACCAGGTCGGCGAAGCTCGCCGGGGCGACCTCGTCGGCGTACCGGGCGAACGCCGGCAGCGTCCACCCCAGCTCGGGATCGGTGCGCCGGCCGAGCGCGCCGGCGGACAGCTCCAGGTGCACGGTGACGTCGAACGGCAGCCCGCCGCCGAGCAGGAACGCGCCGCTGACCAGGACCACCCCGCCGGGTGGCAGTTCGACGTACGCGGCCCGGCTGGCCCGGTCCACCCGGGCGTCCCACAGTGAGGGCAGCAGCCGCCCGGTGCCGTCCGGGCCCGCCGGGTCCAGCACCTCGCGACGTAGGCCGGCCTCGTCGACCCAGCCCTCGTAGTACGCGTCCGGGTCGGTCCGGCCCCGTTCCAGGCGGACCGAGGCGGGACGCAGGAAGTCCTCGGCCCGTACGTGCAGCACCGGACGGCCTCGGGCGCGTAGCGGGTCGACCAGGGCGGCGGCCAGTTCGTCCGGGCCGGCAGCGGGGGCGCCGTCCACCGCGACCCGTAACCGCCCGGCGGGTGTGGCGCCGGCGAGCCGCTCGACCAGCTCGGCGACCAGTCGCCGCGGTGAGATGGGACGCACGCGCATCCGACCATCGTGCCGGGTGGCCCGGCCGGCGGTCGCGACGACCCGGTCCGCATGCCCGCGCCCGGAGCCGGTCGGCCAGCGGTGACCCGGGACGGTCAGCCGGTGCGGTCGATGGTGACCCGGGCGTCGTCGGCCAGCCGGTAGCCGACGCCGTAGACGGTGGTGACCAGGGGCACGTCCACCCCGACCTTGCCGCGCAGCCGGCGCACGTGCACGTCCACCGTACGCACGCCCGCGTGCTCGTAGCCCCAGACCGCGTTGAGCAGCTGGAGCCGGGTGAACACCCGCCGTGGGTGCGCCACCAGGTGCAGCAGCAGGTCGAACTCCAGCCGGGTCAGCGGCAGCGCCTCGCCGTCGCGCAGCACCGACCGGGAGGAGGCCAGGATGTGCAGGGTGGGGATGGTCGGGGCGAGCTGCCGCGACGGCGCCCGGCCGGCCGGGACAGCCTCGGTGCGACGCTCGGGCACCACCGGGCCGCCGCCGGAGATGGTTCCCTCGCCCCGCTCCAGCATCTCCCGTGCCGCCTCCAGCAACCGGCGCGCGGCCGGGGTCAGCGACTCCTCGCACGCCAACGGGATGGAGAGGGTGACCGTGAGGACCGGGGCGGCGGTGCTGGTCGGACGGCGCTGACCGCCGGGAGGCCGACCGGGAACCGCGGGTTGGGACGCATGCCATCCTGCGCGCGACGAAGCGGGGCTGACCGACATGGTCCTCCTTGGCTGATCCGGGTATCTCCCCACGGCCCGGGACGCCGCCTAATCGATGCTTCCCGGCACCCGTGCAAGGGTCAAGGGGCGGCTGCGTTGCATGAATGTGACAATTGACCGACACATCGGAGCCGCCTGCTCGCTCTGCGTACGAGGCCAGATGATTACAGCAGAGTCGCCAAGTTGACCTGATACGGGGGTCGCCGTCCGAGTTCGCGTCCCCTCCGGGAGGTGCCTCGCCGCGGTGCGGGTACCGCGCGCGAGGTCGGCTGATCGCGCTCCCAGACCGTCGCCCGTCACGTTCGCGGGACGGCACGGCGCGGCGTGCCCGCGCCGGGGACACGCCGCGCCGGACGTCCGGCTCAGCGTTCGACGGTCACCCGGGCGTCGTCGGCGAGGCGGTACCCGACACCGTGGACGGTGGTCAGCAGCGGCGTGTCGGCGCCGAGCTTGGCGCGCAGCCGGCGGACGTGCACGTCGACGGTGCGGGCCACCGCGTGGTCGTAGCCCCAGACGGAGTTGAGCAACTGGAGTCGGGTGAACACCCGGCGGGGCCGTTCGGCCAGGAAGAGCAGCAGGTCGTACTCGATGCGGGTCAGCGGGACGTCCCGGTCGCCCTGGCGCACCGTCCGTGGCCCGGTGAGGATGCGTACCGCCTGGGGGTCCTCCGCCTCGGCCCGGTCGGCGAGATCGTGCGACAGCTGCCCCTCGCCCGACTCGGCGAGCTCGCCGAGCAGCTCCAGCAGGCGGGTCAGGCGGGGGCTCACCGTCGACCCCGAGCCGAGGTCGACGGTGATGGTCAGGGTCGGCCCGGTGCGCTGCCGCACCAGCCGGGCCCGGTTGGTGCGGCCGGGCGGGTGCTTGCGGGGGCTGATGGCGACGACGGACATGGTGGCCTCCTGGGGACTACCGCCACGCCGGGTGGGGCGTGGCGGTCAGCGGGACGCCCGGCCGGCGGTCGCCGGGGGCGCGAGGATGGTCGGGCGGGACGGCGGGGTCGGACCGAGTACGGGCAGGCCGGCGATCCGCCAGGCGGCGAAGCCGCCGATCACGTCGGTGGCCCGGAACAGCCCGATCTCCTGCAACGCGGCGGCGGCCAGCGACGAGGTGTAGCCCTCCTGGCAGAGGACCACCACCGGCAGGTCGTAGCCGACCGCCTGGGGCAGCCGGGCCGGGCAACGCGGGTCGAAGCGCCACTCCAGCACGTTGCGCTCGACGGCGAGCGAACCCGGCACGGTGCCGTGCGCGGCCCGCTGCGCGGCGGGCCGGATGTCGACCAGCAGGGCACCGGCCCGGTACGCCAGATGCGCCTGCTCGGGGTCGAGCCGGTCGAGCCGGGTCCGGGCGGCGGCCAGGATCTCGTCGATCCCCCGGGAACCCGGGGGCGGCACCGGCGCCGGACAGTGGGCGGCGGCGGGGTCGGTCTGCGACATCATCGGTTCCTTCCGGGAGGTTCGGGCGGCACGCCGGGCGCCGGCGGGGCGGGGCACGCAGCTGTGGCCTGACAAGATCACCATGCCACGCCGGCCTCGGCAACGTCGGCCACGCGCAGCCGACCGCCCGCGAGGTGGTAGCGGGTCATCCGGCGCAGGGCCGGGCGGTAGACGTGGACGCTGACCGCCGGCTCGGCGTGCCGGTTGGTCACCACGTGCACGTGCCGGGCACCGAACCGGCGGCCGGAGCCGGCGGCGAGCAGGTGCGGACGAAGCCGGCCACCGCTGACCGTCTCCTCGGTGAGGACGCCGGTGGCGACCAGGAAGGCGCCGGAGGAGCCGCCGTGGTCGTGCAGGTCGGTGCCCTGGCCGGGCAGCCAGCTCAGCGCCCACACCTCGTGCTCGTCGTCCGCGGCGAGCCGCGCGTACCACCTGCTGGCGGGCTCGAAGCGCAGGGGCACCGGCCAGCTGGCCGGATCGACGGCCCACCGCCGGGCGACGGCGAGCAGGTCCGGCTCGGTGACGGACGCGGCAGACATGGGTTCCTCACGATGGTTGACGGCTGGTGTCCCCGCCAGTTTAGACGGCAAAGTCTATAGGTTTAGTAGGTAATCCTACCTGCTGGGACGGCCCGGACCGAGGCGGGATCGACTGCGGTCGCGGGCGACGGTACGCCGCCGACTAACCTGAGGCGGTGAGCGAGGAACTCGACGCCGAGACCCTGGAGTTCGCGCACCGGATGTTCGACCTGGCGCGCGACGGCGCGACCACGGAACTGGCCGGGTACGTCGACGCGGGGCTACCGGTCAACCTGACCAACGAGAAGGGCGACAGCCTGCTGATCCTGGCGGCGTACCACGCCCACCCGGAGACCGTCGCCGCGCTGCTGACCCGGGGTGCCGACTACTCGCGCGTCAACGACCGGGGGCAGACGGCGCTGGCCGCAGCGGTGTTCCGCAGCAGCGGCGAGGCGGTACGCACGCTGCTCGCCGCCGGCGCCGACCCCGCCGGCGGCAACCCGTCCGCCATGGACACCGCCGAGTTCTTCGACCTACCCGAGATGCTCGCGTTGCTGCGCGGCGCCTGAGCGCCCTTGCTTACCGCTCGGCCTCGATGAGGAAGCGTCGGGCGTGGGCGACGAACGGGCCCTCGGCCTGGATACGCTCGTGCAGTCGGGCCAGCGCCGGCCGGTGCGCCGCCACGGTGAACCCGGGTACGGTCCAGACCACCTTGCGCAGGAACCAGACCACCGCGCCGATGTCGTGGAAGACGGTCCGCAGCGTCGCCTCCCGCAGGTGCACCACGGTCAGGCCGGCCGACCGGGCCGCGGCGACCGCCTGCGCCGGGTGCCGATGCGCCGGTGGCGGCAACGGCCCGAGGATCGCCTCGCTGAGTTCGCGTACGGTCCCCGGCCCGATCTGCTGGGACAGGAACGTCCCGCCCGGACGCAGCACCCGGGCGACCTCGGGCCAGTCGGTGCGGACCGGATGCCGGCTGACCACCAGGTCGAAGGCGGCGTCCCGGAACGGCAGCGGCGCGTCGGCGGCCACCGCCAGCACGCTCGCCCCGAGCGGGCGCAGGTTGGCTCGGGCCACCGGCACGTTCGGCGGCCACGCCTCGGTCGCGACCAGTAGCCGGGGCGGGCGGGGCACCTCCGCGAGGACCTCTCCCCCACCGGTGTCGACGTCCAGCGCCGCGTCGGCCTCCGCCATCCGCACCGCCACCAGGCGGGCGTACCCCCAGGGTGGACGCTCCTCGATGGCCCGGCCGGCGAGCCAGTCGAAGGCCCAACCCTCGACCGGGGCGGCGGCGCCCTCGGCGATCAGTTCCTCGAAGCTCCCGTCCCCGGACACCGGCCCAGCGTGCCCGGCTGACCGGCCGTCAGCAACGCGTTTCCCGGCCGTATCGGCACCATCTTCCCCGCACCACCACCCGCCGTGGGTCGGGGTGTTAAAAGGGGACCCCTCCTCTACTCCAGACGTTAAGAAGGGGCCCTTCCTTACACCTTGGTCCGGACGCGCAGGGCGTCGAAGCTGGTGGCCTCGGCGCGGCTGGCCTCGAAGTGGCGCATGAGCCGCGCGCCGAGCCGTACGCCCACCCCGCCGACGGCGAGGGCGACCAGCTCGGTGACCAGCAGCGCCGGTGACGCGCCCCGGTACGGCCCGTCGGCCCGGATCAGGCAGGCGAGCAGGAACAGCCCGGCCATGCCCGCGTTGACGAGGTTGAAGGTGATCGCGGTGTGCCGGGTGCGGTCCGGCGGCACGTCCCACAGGTCGACCATCCCGGCGACCGTGGTCAACGCCGCCGCCACCAGAGCGGCCACCGTCGTCCAGTAGCCGACCTCGCCGAGGAAGGCCGGACCGCCGGCCACATCGGCGAGATCGAATATAGCGGCGCAGACGAAGAGTCCGTACGGGAAGGTCACCAGCATCGGTTGGATGGGGTGCCCCTGCACCCGCAGTCGGCTCTGCATCGCATCCCCCTGGCGTCGGTTGGCCCGTCAGTCCAGGGTGCTACCCGGGTGCCAGCCGGGCGAAACGACCCGCCCGGTCAGTTGTCCCGGGGGCGGGAGACCGTGCTGACCAGCCGCTCGGCCACCTCGCGCAGCGGGATCGACAGCGACGACGCCGCGCTACGCAGCACGTCGAGCGCCTCCTCCGCCGGGCAGCCGCGCTGCGTCATGATCACTCCGACGGCGTGACCGATCACGCCGTCACCGAGCAGCGAGGCGTCCCGCTCCCCGGCCAGCGCGGCCCGCCGCTCGCGGTCGCGTACGGCCGCCAGCAGCAGGCCGGCGTGTTCGGCGAGCAGCATCGCGGTCAACTGGTGGCCGGTGGTCAGCGCGTCGGACTCGCCGGCGTACAGGTTGATCGCCCCGATCACCTGGTCGTCGATGTCCACCGGGGCGGAGATCACCCCGCGTACGCCGAGCTCGCGGGCCTGGGGCGTCCAGGCCGGCCAGCGCGGCTCCCGGGCCAGGTCCTCCGCGCCGACCATCTCCCGCCGCCGGATCGCGTCCATGGCCGGGGTGTCCGGGCCGTACCGTAGATCGTCCAGGCCGCTGCGCCGGGCGTCGGAGGCGGCCACGCCGGCCGGTTCGCCGGCTCGCAGCGCGGTGAACCCGCACCAGCTCACCCCGGCCAGGGCGTCCCGGGTGGTCCGGACCAGCGTGGAGAGCGCCTCGTCGAAGTCGTCCAGGGCGATCAACCCGGCGGTCAGCTCCCGCAGCAGGGCCGCCGTCTCCAGTACGCCGAGAGTTTCCGTCAGCGGTGGAGTGGTCTCCAGGTTCACGCGCTCCCAGCCCCCGTACGCCCGGCCAGCGTCGTCACCTGTCTCCTCCTCGGCTTGAGCCCCGGCTCCAGCGGCGGCCCTGACGTCACGGACCCGCCCTACTACCCGCGCCGACAACGGTCGAAACGGCGCAAACCGGGGCCCCTCCCAGGGTACGGGTACGGCTGGGAGGGGCGTGCCCGGCTTAACCAGACCGTCAACAGGGTCGGCCCTGTTGCCGGCCTTTTTCAGCGGGCGCCGGAGCCGGCAAGCCGCCGGCCGACCGAGGCGATCAGCCGGTCCAGCTCGGAGCCGAACGGGTTGTCGTGCACGAGGTAGGTCCAGGTCGCGCTCGGGCGGACCAGCTCGGCCTCGTCCGGCTCCCAGTCCTCCTCGAACTCGGTGTCGGTGAAGGTGGCCAGGGTCCGCGCCTCGATCTCCGGCACCAGGTTGGTGAACGCCGGAACCGCGGCCCGGTGGAACTCGTCGAGCGGGTCGAGCCGGCCCAGGGCCCGCAGGTGCACGCCCTCGCGGACCTCGGACAGCTCGGCCAGGTGCGCGGCCCACAGCCGGTCGAGATGGTAGAGCGCGATCGACCGGGCCACCCGGGCGAGCAGGTCCTCGTCCATCTCGCCGGCCTTCTCCGGCAGCTTGTCCAGCAGCATCAGCGCCGCCACGTCGCTGGTCAGCAGCCGCTCCCGGCGCTCGGCGAGCGCCTTGCGCTGCTGCTCGATGACCACGCTGTAGCGCCAGGTGTTGCGGTGGATCTCGTGGTTGACCCCTTCGGCGACCCGCTGGGCGTGCTCGACGGCGTAGTCCACCTGCGCGTCGGTGACCAGGCCGTCGGCGTTCATCCGGGGCGAGGCCGGCACGGTGTCACCGGCGTGCCGGGCCACCAGGTCGTCCTCCAGGCTGACGAAGAAGACCGACCCGCCCGGGTCGCCCTGCCGGCCGGCCCGCCCGCGCAGCTGGTCGTCGACCCGGCGGCTGTCGTTACGACCGCTGCCGATCACGAACAGGCCGTCGAGCCCGGCCACCCGGTCCCGGTCGGACTGGTCGCTGCCACCGAGGCGGATGTCCACGCCCCGGCCGGCCATCTGGGTGGAGACGGTCACCGCGCCGCGCGCGCCGGCCTCGGCGATGATCGCCGCCTCCTCGTCGTCGTTCTTGGCGTTGAGCACCACGCACGGCACGCCCGCGGCGTTGAGCCCGGCCGCCAGCTGCTCGGACTCCTTGACGTCCAGGGTGCCCACCAGCACCGGACGCCCGTCGGCGTGGCAGCGCTTGATCTCGTCGATCAGCGCCTCCTCCTTCTCCGCCCGGGTGGCGTAGATGCGGTCCGGCTCGTCCACCCGCACACACGGGGTGTTCGGCGGGATCACCGCGACCTCCAGGCCGAAGAACTCCCGCAGCTGGTCGCCGACCAGCACCGCGGTCGCGGTCATGCCGCACACCTTCGGGTAGAGGCCGACGTACGCCTGCACGGCGATGGTGCCGAGCACCTCGCCCTCGGCCGTGGCGTCCAGACCCTCCTTGGCCTCGACCGCCGCCTGGAGCCCGTCGGGCCAGCGGCGACGCTGGGCGACCCGGCCACGCATCTCGTCGATCAGCTCGACCGTGCCGTCCCGGACGATGTAGTCCACGTCCCGGTGCAGCAGGGCGTGCGCGTGCAGCGCCACGTTCACCGCGGAGAGCTGCTCGACGTGCTCCTCGTCGTACAGGTCGATGCCGAGCTTGGCCTCGACGGCGGCCAGGCCGGCGGAGGTGAACGCCACGCTGCGGCCGTCCTCGGCGACCGCGTAGTGCTTGCCCTTGCGCAGGCCGCGCACCAGTGCGGCGGCGGCGTGCACCGGGTTCTGCTCGCCGGGCACCGAACCGGCGAGGACCATCGGCACCCGGGCCTCGTCGATCAGGATCGAGTCGGCCTCGTCGACGATGGCGGTGCGCAGCGCGGGCTGGACCCGGTCCTCGACGTCGGTGACGAGCTGGTCGCGCAGGAAGTCGAAGCCGGCCTCGCTGACCGAGACGTAGGTCACATCGCAGGCGTACGCGGCGCGCCGCTCCACCGGCGTGGACGCCTCGTTGACCCACCCGACGGTGAGCCCGAGCAGGGTGTAGACCGGCTCCATCCACTGGGCGTCGCGGCGGGCCAGGTAGTCGTTGACGGTGAGCACGTGCACGGGGCCGTTGCCCAGCCGGACGTGCCCGTACGCGGCGATCGCGGCGGTCAGGGTCTTGCCCTCACCGGTGGCCATCTCGGCGACCTTGCCGGACAGCAGCGACATCGCGCCGAGCAGCTGGACGTCGTACGGCCGTTGGTCGAGGCCGCGGCGGGCGGCCTCCCGGCCGAGCGCGCAGATCTCCTCGTAGCTCGACGCCGTGGCGGCCGCCTCGGTGAGTTCGGCGTCGTCGAGCGCCGACATCTCCTCCGTGCGGGCCTCGATGGCCGGCAGCAGCTTCTCCAGCGGGGCCAGGTCGACCGTGGTCCCCGGGCGCTGGAGGAACCGGCGGAACCTGGTCTTCAACCGTTGCGACACACCCATGAGCGGCAACGGTACGCGACCGGAGGCCGGTTGTGGCGGCCCGGCAGGTATGCCTTTACCCGAGCCGCCTCCGGCACCTGCTCCGCTCAGCCGGTGAGCACCACCTGGAGCTCCTGGCGGCGGCTGGCGGCCAGCTCGGCGAAGAGGGCCGGGGCCTGGGCGAACGGGACCACCGCCGACACCAGATGGGTACGGATCGCCGCGCCGTCGGCGCGCAGCAGGTCGATCGTCTCGGCGGAGAGCCGCTCCCGGTCCCAGGTCGGCGCGAGCCCCCGGGGCACCCGGCCGATCTGCGCGCAGCGCACCGCCAGCCCGTTGTGGTGGAACTCCTCGCCGAGCCGGACCGCGTCCGCGCCGGACTGGTAGAAGGCCAGGTCGACCACGGTGCCCTGGGGGCGCAGCAGGCGCAGCGCCAGGTGCAGCGCCCAGCCCTGCCCCCGGCACTGGAACACCACGTCGGCGCCCCGGTCGCCGGCGCCGTGCGGCCAGCGGGTCTTGATCAGCACGGCCGGGTCGCCGTCGCCCGGGTCGACGGGGTCCAGCCCGAGCGCCCCGGCGACCGCGCGGCGCTGTGGCGTCGGGTCGAGCACCACCACCGAGGCGGCGCCGTGCCGGCGGGCGAACAGGGCGGTGAGCAGGCCGACCACCCCGGCACCGACCACCGCCACCCGGCGGCCGCGTACCCCGTCGGCGAGGTCGCGTGCGCCGGTGCCGTACAGGTCGGCGGCGGCGTGCAGCAGCCCGTTCGCGCAGATCGGCCCCAGGTGGGCGACGTAGACGCCGAGCAGCGGATCGAGGTCGGCGGGCAGCGGCACGAAGCGCTGGGCGACCGGGTCGGCCACCGCCGCGGTGCGGTGGCCGTAGGTCATCGCACCGACCGCGCCGACCGGCACCGCCGGCGTGTCGCTCTCCACCACCCGGGCCACCTGCATGTAGCCCAGACTCCGGACCGGGTACGGGGTGCTCGCCGCGCCGGGCTGGAACAGGCCGAGATCGGTGTTCCAGGTGGCGGTGAGGTACGGGTTGGTGCCCTTCACGTAGCTCAGCTCGGTGCCGGCGGAGACCCCGCTGTACAGGGTGTGCACCCGGAAGCCGCCGGCCGGCAGCGGCGGCGGGTCCTGTTCGACCAGCTCCACCCGACCCGGCCCGCTGACCACCAGCACCCGGTCAGCCATCGACGTCCGCCGGGACGCCCTGGGGCGGGTGGCGGACCGCGTCGGGCAGCCGGACGGCGCCACCGGTGCGGGCGGACTCGGCCACCGCCAGGGCGAGCCGGTGCGTGCCGAGCGCCTCGGCGTACGGCACCCGCACGTCGTCACCGATGCCGCGTACCGCGTCGATGAACGCCCGGTCGACGGCCGCCCGGGCACCGTCCAGGTCGGCGTCGAACCGCCGCGGCCCGTCGGCGTCGCACACCAGCAGAGCGTCCTCGGTGAGGGTGAGCGCCACCCCGTCGGCCAGGATCTCCACCCCGGCCCGGTGCTTCCAGCCCAGTACGCAGGCGGCGCTGAGGGTGCCCACGGCGCCACCGGCGAACCGCAGGGTCGCCGCGGTCACCGAGTCGACGTCCGCGCCGTCGACCGGTGGCGGGCTGCCGTCGCCGTACCCGGTCACCTCGGTCACCTCGCCGGCCAGCAGGCGGATCAGGTCCAGCACGTGCGCGGCCTGCTCGACCACCGGCCCGCCGGAGCGCTCCCGCCGGGCCCACCAGTCCACCGGCGGGACCCGGTCCAGCCAGGCGCCGGTGACCAGGCGCACCGCCCGGCCGGCGAGCAGGTCGCGGGCCTGCGCCACGACGTGCAGGTAGCGCCAGTGGTGGCCGACCGCGGTGAGCAGTCCCCGGTCGGCCACCAGGCCGGCGATCCGCTCGGCGGTGGGCAGGTCCACGGCCACCGGTTTCTCCACGAACATCGGCACCCCGGCGGCGACGATCGCCTCCTCGATCGGGCCGTGGGCGAACGGCGGCACGCAGACGTACACCGCGTCCGGGCCGGCCGCGAGCAGCTGTTCGACGGCGCCGTACGGTCGGGCCCCGTGCGTCGCGGCCAGGTCGGCCGCCGCCCCCGAGGTCACGTCGACCACGCCGATCAGCTCGACGTCGTCGAACCCGGACAGCACCCGGGCGTGCCGCCGGGCCACCCCGCCGGCTCCCACCAGTCCCACCCGGCACAGCCGCATGCCAACCAGCCCTTCCGCCCCCGCTCCGGTCGCGTCTGGGCACCTCCCCCGGCCGGGCGCAACCAAACGTTCATCGCCCCGGAACGTGCCCGGAGCACGGTGCTGATCAAGCTGGGGGGACGGATCCGGTTAGCGTGCGGGGTGCTGGGAAAGCCATCTCCCGGTCTTCCCGCGATCAGGGGGTGCCTGTGCGGAACACTGAGTCTCTGGTCTCGCCCGTGGTCGAGGCCTGGGCCACCTATCGGACCACCTCGGCGGCCGACTGGCCGACGCGGCGGTTGCTGCGGGCCAAGGGGGACAGCCGGGTCAGCGTGGTGCTGCCGGCGCACAACGAGGAAGCCACCGTCGGGGCGATCGTGTCGACCATCCGCGAGCACCTGGTGGACCGGGTGCCGCTGGTCGACGAGTTGATCGTGGTCGACTCGCGGTCCGAGGACCGGACCGCGCGGGTGGCCCGGGCGGCCGGCGCCGAGGTGGTCAGCCAGGACGAGATGACCCGCGGGCTGCCCCGGCTGACCGGCAAGGGCGACGCGCTGTGGGCCGGGCTGGCCGCGGCGGAGGGCGACGTGGTGGCGTTCGTCGACGCCGACCTGCGCGAGTTCCGCCCGCACTTCGTCACCGGGCTGCTCGGCCCGTTGCTCACCGACCCGTCGGTCGACTTCGTGAAGGGGTTCTACCACCGGCCGCTGGTCAGCACGAGCGGGGTGGAGGCGGACGGCGGCGGGCGGGTGACGGAGCTGATGGCCCGGCCGATGCTCAACCTGTTCTGGCCGGAACTGGCCGGTTTCGTGCAACCCCTCGCCGGTGAGTACGCCGGCCGCCGCGACGTGCTGGCACAGGTGCCGTTCGTCTCCGGCTACGGCGTCGAGACCGCAATGATGATCGACCTGCTCGAACTCGTCGGGCTGGACGCGCTGGCCCAGGTCGACCTGGGCGAACGCAAGCACCGGCACCAGGACACCGCCGCGCTGGGCCGGATGTCCGCCCAGATCATGCTCACCGCCTGGTCCCGGTTGCAGCGGCGGGGCTGGGCGAACCCGGACGTGCTGCCCACCGCCCTGCTGACCCAGTTCCGCCGGGGCGGCTCCGACGCACTGCCGAACCTGGACCGGGAGATCGTGGTCAGCGACGTCTCCGTCGAGGAGCGACCGCCGCTGGCCGAGCTGCGGCACCGGGTGCCCCGCCGGCGGGTGGCCGCGGCGTGACCGGCGGGTCGCCGGAACCGCCGGCGACCGGGGTACGGGCCGGTCATCGGCTCGCCGACGAGAGGGACGCGACACGATGAGTCTCACCGTCCTGATGAACGCCGGCCCCTGGCTGTCCGTGCCGCCGTCCGGTTACGGCGGGATCGAGAACGTGGTCGCCACCCTGGTGCCCGCGTTGCGCCGGCTCGGCGTCCGGGTGGTGCTCGCCTCGGTGGGCAGCAGCACCCTGCCGGTGGACGAGCGGATCTCGGTCTTCGCCGACGGCCAGTTCTCGGCCCTGCAACGGCCGTACAACCAGGTCTGCGGCATCTCCCAGGCGCACCTGGCCGGCGTGGTCCGCGAGCTGCACGCCCGCGACGACATCGACCTGGTGCACGATCACGTGGAGGCGGTCGGCCTGGCCACCCTCACCGCCATGGGCCCGGACGGCCCGCCCGTGCTGCACACCCTGCACTGGGACCTGGCCAAGCATCCGGAGCTCTACGGCAGCCTCGACGGCGGGGACCGGGTCCGGGTCAACGGGGTCTCCGCCGCGCAGCTGGCCCGGGCGCCGAAGGCGCTGCGGGAGCACTCGGTCGGGCATGTGCACCTGGCCACCCCGCTGGCGATCGACGCGCACCGGCGCCCCGGAGTGGTCAAGGGCGCACACGTGCTCGTGCTGGGCCGGATCACCCCCGGCAAGGGGCAGGACCTGGCGGCCCGGCTGGCCCAGCGGGTCGGGTTCCCGCTCGTGCTGGCCGGGCCGGTCGGCCCGTACCACCGGCCGGAGGACCTCGCGGCGGCCGGCCACGACGCGCGGCTCAACCCCGACGTGCGGTTCTTCCACGACGAGGTGGCCCGGTACGTCGACGGCGACCGGGTGCGGTGGGTCGGCACGGTGGCCGGCCGGGACCGCGACGACCTGCTGGCCGGGGCCCGGGCCACGCTGTTCCCACTGCGCTGGGAGGAGCCTGGCGGCACGGCGGTGGTGGAGTCCCTGGCACTGGGCACCCCGGTGGTGGCGATCGCCCGGGGCTGCCTGCCCGAGCTGGTCGAGCACGGCCGCACCGGGCTGCTCACCGGCGACGAGGAGGAGCTGGGTGACCTCGTGCTCGCCGCCGACCTGGTGGAGCCCGACGAGTGCCGCCGGGAGGCCGCCGCCCGGTTCACCCCGGCCGTGATGGCCCGGCGCTACGTCGCCCTCTACGACCAGCTGAGTCGCCGCAGCACCGCCCCCACGCTCCAGGCGGCGTGACCCCGGGGCCCGGCTGTCGGGGTCGTCACGCACCGGTTTCGCCCGGTCCGGGCCGGGGTAGTTGGCAGGCTCCGCGAGGCCGGCGAGACGAGGGCGGAGATGACGAGCCGGATCACCTGCCAGGTACGCGACGGGGCACCGATCACCGTCATACGGCTCGCCGGCACCCTCGACCTGATCACCATGCGCCAGGTGTACGCGGTCCTGGACCGGTCTCTGGCCGGCCAGCCCGACGCGCTGGTGGTGGACCTGGCCGAGCTGGCCGTACGGGACGAGCTGGCGCTGTCGGTCTTCGCCGCCGCGGCCCGGCGGGCCGCCGACTGGCCGGTGGTGCCGTTGGTGCTCTGCGTGCCGCGCCCGGAGGTGGCCGCCGCGCTGGCCGGATCGACCGTGTGCCGGGTGGTGCCGGTGCGCCGCACCCGTGCCGAGGCGACCCGGGTCGCGGTCGCCTGCGCCGTGCCCCGGCTGCGGGTACGCCTGGAGCCGGTGGCAGCGGCCTGCCGGCGGGCCCGGGAACTGGTCGCCGACGCCTGCGCCCGGTGGAACCTGCCCGAGGCGGCCGGCCCGGCCTCGGTGGTGCTCAGCGAACTGGTCGGCAACGTGGTCCGGCACGCAGGCACCCCGATGCAGGTCACCGTGACGCTGCGCCGGCCGTGGCTGCACCTGACCGTGCTGGACGGCAGCCGGGCGGCGGCCCGGCCCGGCGAGGCCGGCCAGCGTGACGAGGGCGGCCGGGGTCTGTTGCTGGTACGCCAGCTGGCCGAGCATTGGGGCAGCGCGCCGGCCGGCGACGGAAAGGCCGTATGGGCCACACTACCCGCGAATTGACCGAAATTCCCCCTCTCGCCTGGTTACATGGTCGGCGGGGCGGGTGGCTACGCCCGTCCTTTCCGTCGTCAGCGGGGTGAGACTCATGCCCAAGCGGGTAACCACCGAACCCGGACAGGACCGCGGGCCGGCCATCCTGGCGCCGGCCCGGTTCGGCGGCTACCCCGGCCCGGTGCGCAAGCCCCTCCGTGGCGGAACGTTGGTCAAGTTCCTGGCCACCACCGATCACAAGCAGATCGGGCTGCTCTACCTGATGACCTCGTTCGGCTTCTTCCTGGTGGCCGGAATCGAGGCGATGCTGATGCGCGCCGAGCTGGCCCGGCCCGGCCTGCAGTTCCTCTCGCCGGAGCAGTACAACCAGCTGTTCACCTCGCACGGCGCGGTGATGCTGCTGCTGTTCGCCACCCCCGCGGCGTTCGGCTTCGGCAACTACATCGTGCCGATCCAAATCGGCGCGCCGGACGTGTCGTTCCCCCGACTGAACGCCCTGGCGTACTGGCTGTACCTGTTCGGCGGGTTGTTGGTGATCGGCGGGTTCTTCACCCCGGGAGGTACGGCCGACTTCGGCTGGACCGCGTACACGCCGCTGAGCACCGCCGAGCACTCCCCCGGTGTCGGGGCGAACATGTGGGTGGTCGGGCTGGTGCTGTCGGGTCTGGGCACCATCCTCGGCGCGGTCAACCTGATCACCACGGTCCTGACCCTGCGCGCGCCGGGCTTGACCATGTTCCGGATGCCGATCTTCACCTGGAACATGCTCTTCACCAGCGTGCTGGTGATCCTGGTGTTCCCGCTGCTGGCCGCCGCGCTGCTGGCGCTGAGCGCCGACCGGCTGCTCGACGCGCACGTGTTCCGGCCGGAGACCGGCGGGCCGATGCTCTGGCAGCACCTGTTCTGGTTCTTCGGCCACCCCGAGGTCTACATCATCGCGCTGCCGTTCTTCGGCATCATCACCGAGGTCATCCCGGTCTTCTCCCGTAAGCCGCTGTTCGGCTACACCGGGATCGTGCTGGCCACCATCGCGATCACCGTGCTGTCGATGGCGGTGTGGGCGCACCACATGTTCGCCACCGGTCAGGTGCTGCTGCCCTTCTTCAGCATCCTCAGTTACCTGATCGCCGTGCCCACCGGGGTGAAGTTCTTCAACTGGATCGGCACCATGTGGAAGGGACAGCTGACCTTCGAGACCCCGATGCTGTTCTCCATCGGGTTCCTGGTGACCTTCCTGCTCGGTGGGCTCACCGGCGTACTGCTGGCCAGCCCGCCGGCCGACTTCCACACCCACGACTCGTACTTCGTGGTGGCGCACTTCCACTACGTGGTCTTCGGGACCGTGGTGTTCGCGCTCTTCGCCGGCTTCTACTTCTGGTGGCCGAAGATGACCGGCCGCCTGCTCGACGAGCGGCTCGGCAAGCTGCACTTCTGGACCATGTTCATCGGTTTCCACGGCACCTTCGTAGTGCACCACTGGCTGGGCAACGAGGGGTTCCCCCGGCGGTACGTCGACTACCTGCCGACCGACGGCTTCACCACGCTGAACACGATCTCCAGCATCTTCTCGTTCGTGCTCGGGGCGTCCACCCTGTTCTTCATCTGGAACGCCTGGAAAACCTGGCGGTACGGCGCGCTGGTGACCGTGGACGACCCGTGGGGCTTCGGCAACTCCCTGGAGTGGGCCACCACCTGCCCGCCGCCGCTGCGCAACTTCGACCGGATGCCCCGGATCCGTTCCGAACGCCCGGCCTTCGACGCCAAGTACGGCCAACTCGTCGCCGACCTGGGCCGGGACCTTCCACAGCGGACCACCAAGCCGCCGCAGGAGTTCCGTGAGGAGCTGCATCGCGAGCCGCACCTGCCCGAGTCGCCCGCCGCCGAGGGCGCGCACGGCGCGCGGGAGGCGGTGGCGTACCAGCCGGCACCGCAGTCCGGCGCCCGCCCGGTGGAGGTGCCGGAGCCGGACGAGGTGCGCCGGCCGAGCTTCGAGGAGACCGACGCTCCGGAGGAGCAGGCGCCCGACCGCGACCAACCCAACGAGCGCTGGCGCCACCCCCGCGGCCATCACGAGCCACCCGAGAGCTGAACCTCGAACCGTACGTGTGGGGCGGCACCGAACCTCGGTGCCGCCCCACCGCCCTGCCGGCCTGCCGTCGTGGCGGGGGCTAGC
>NZ_JBFBAO010000029.1:0-30281 GCF_040682255.1 Micromonospora sp. NPDC051296
GTACGCCGGCCACCCGCTACTGGTCATCTGCCTGGTGGCGCTGCTCGCCTCCGGTCTTGCGGTCACCCAGCCGGTGCTGTCGAATCCGGCCGGCCCCGTTCGACGTTTCTGTCGAGAGCACCACCGACGGCTTACGGAGGAGACCCACCATGCGCCCGCTGATCGTCACCGAGTTCATGTCCCTCGACGGCGTCATCGACTCCCCCGGCGGCGGGGACGACTACCCGCACGCCGGCTGGACCTTCAAGGACATCCAGATGGACGAGGCCGTTTACGACATCAAGGGCCGCGAGCAGAAGGAGGCCGGCGCGCTGCTGATCGGCCGGGTGAGCTACGACGCGTTCGCACCGGTCTGGCCGACGATGGCGGAGTTCGCGGAGTACAACGCGATGCCGAAGTACGTCGTGTCCTCCACCCTCACCGATCCGCAGTGGCACAACACCGCGGTGCTGCGCTCGCTCGACGAGGTCGCCGAGCTCAAGCGGGGCGAGGGCGGCCCGATCCTGGTGCACGGCAGCGCCACCCTCGCGCAGGGTCTTGCCGCAGCCGGCCTGGTCGACCGGTACCACCTGTTGATCTTTCCTCTCCTCCTTGGCAACGGGAAGCGGCTCTTTGCCACGGAGGACGCCGACAAGCAGAAGCTGACGCTGGTCGAGCACGCCACGTACGCCAACGGCGTCCAGCTGGCGGTGTACGACGTCGTCCGCTGAGGATCTGCCACCGGCACCGGTCGCTCGTCGCCCCGGTCAGGCCACCCGGTACCGCTGGGCGCGGTCCGCGCGGAACTCCACGCCGTTGCCGGGTCGGTCCAGCGGCACCCGAACGGCGCCGCCCGTGGCCGGCTGCACACCGTCGAAGAGCATCGACTCGATCCGTACGTGGTCGTGGAACCATTCCAGGTGCCGCAGGTTGGGTGTGGCGGCGGCGACGGGCAGATGCTGGTGCGGGGCGCAGTGGCCGGAGACCTGCAACCCGGCGGCGTCGGCCACCGCTGCGATCCGGAGGAACTCGCTGACTCCGCCGCAGCGGGTGACGTCGATCTGGAGGCAGTCGACGTACGGGGCCATGCGGTGGAAGTAGACCAGGTCGAAGCCGTACTCCCCCGCTGCCACGTCGGGCAGCACCCGGTCGCGGACCAGGCCGAGCCCGTCCAGATCGTCGGAGCTGACCGGTTCCTCGTACCAGCGCACATTCAGCTCGGCCGCGGCATGGGCGACCCTGATCGCCTGCTTGCGCTGGTAGGCGCCGTTGGCGTCGACGTACAGCTCCGCGTCGCCGATGGTGCGCCGGGCGGCGGCCATCCGCGCCACGTCCCGCGTCACCTCGGTGCCGCAGGACTCCCCGATCTTGATCTTCACCCGGGGGATGCCCTGCTCATGCACCCAGCCGGCGAGTTGCCGATGCTGGCGCTCGTCGTCGTAGGTGGTGAATCCGCCGCTGCCGTAGACCGGCACGTGCCGGCGGGCGGTGCCGAGCAGCCGGGCCAGTGGCAGGTCGTGCCGGCGGGCCTTGAGGTCCCAGACCGCGCAGTCGGCGGCGGAGAGGGCGAGCCCGGCGATGCCGGGGCGGCCGGCGTTGCGTACCTGTCGTTGCATCGCCGTCCAGACGGCCGGCACGTCGTCCGGGTCCAGGTCACCGACGACCGGGGCGAGCAGGTCGGGGACCACCGCCGCGGCCGCCGCCGGCCCGTAGGTCCAGCCGATCCCGACGTGGTCGTCCGCCTCGGCCCGGACCAGCACCAGGGTCGTGGTCGTCCAGGCCAGGGTGCCGTCCCCCTCGGGGCCGTCGGTCGGTATCCGGTACGCCTCGGCGGTCAGCCGTAGGGCGGTCACCGTGTCATCCGGCGGACGAGCGCCACCATCGGGGCGAGGGCGGCGAGTCCCACCAGGGCGGCGGCGATCCACCTGGCCGCGGGTGACGGCGGTCCGGGGCGGTCCGCGAACACCGCCTCGGGACGCGGCGGCACCGCGGCACCCTTCAGCCCGGCCCGGAGGAGTTCGGCGAGGTGGATCGCCGACCGGCCGCCGGAGGCGCTCTGCTCGACCTGGGTACGGCAGCTGAACCCGTCGGCGAGGATGACGTCGGTGTCGGCGGCGTCCCGGACGGCGGGCAGCAGCACCCGTTCGGCACAGGCCGTGGAGACCTCGTAGTGCCCCTGCTCGAAGCCGAAATTGCCGGCCAGGCCGCAGCATCCGGAGTCGAGGAAGTCGGCCCGTACGCCGGCCGCCGTGAGCACCGCCTGGTCGGCGGCGGTGCCGAGGATGGCGTGGTGATGGCAGTGGGTCTGGATCAGTGCGTGCGACGGGATCCGCGGCGGCTGCCAGCCCGGGCTGTGGTCGTGCAGCAGCTCCGCGAGGGTGACGGTCTGTTCGCGCAGCCGGGTGACGTCGTCGTCGCCGGGGAACAGGTCGTGGGCGTCGCTGCGGAAGACCGCGGTGCAGGACGGTTCCAGCCCCACCACCCGGGTGCCGGCCCGTAGGTGCGGACGGAGCACCTGCACCGTCCGTTGCAGGACCCGTTTCGCGATGCCGAGCTGTCCGGTGGAGATCCAGGTCAGGCCGCAGCAGACGGGCTGGTCGGGCACCCGTACCCGCCATCCGGCGGCCTCCAGCACCTCCACGGCCGCCCGGCCGATCCCTGGGTGGAGGTGGTTGGTGAAGGTGTCCGGCCAGAGCAGCACCTCGCCGCGGGAGCCGTCGCCCCCGGGGTTCCGGCGGGCGAACCAGCGTTGGAACGATTCCGGGGCGAAGAGCGGAATGTCGCGGTGTTGGTCGATGCCGCCGATCGCCTTCGCGATCCGACCGAGCCCGGGTGCCTGAGCCAGCGCGTTCACTGCGCGAGGCGCGATCGCGGCCGCGGCGGCCGCCGCCGGCAGCCAGCCCATCGAGTAGTGCGACCGGGGGCGGAGCCGGCCGGCGTAGTGGTGGGACAGGAACTCCGCCTTGTAGGTGGCCATGTCCACGTTGACCGGGCAGTCCGCCTTGCAGCCCTTGCAGGCCAGGCAGAGGTCCAGCGCGTCGCGCACCGCCTCGGAGCGCCAGCCGTCGCCGATGGTGCCGCCCCGGGCGGTGCCGTCGAGCATCTCGAACAGCAGCCGGGCCCGGCCCCGGGTGGAGTGCTCCTCCTCCCGGGTGACCATGTACGACGGGCACATCACCCCGCCGTGCTGTCGCCGGCAGTTGCCGACGCCGACGCAGCGCCGCACCGCCCGACCGAAGCTGCCGGAGTCCTCGGGGTAGTGGAAGGTCGTCTGCCAACCGCCGTGGTTGTAGTCGACGCCCAGTCGAAGGTGACTGTCCAGCGGGTAGGGAGCGACCACCTTGCCGGGATTCATCCGGTTGTCCGGGTCGAAGATGGCCTTGAGCTGCCCGAATGCGCGGATCAGCCGGTCGCCGAACATCTTCGGCAGCAGTTCGCCCCGGGACTGCCCGTCGCCGTGCTCACCGGAGAAGGAGCCGCCGTAGGAGACGACCAGGTCGGCGGCGCGCTCGACGAACGAGCGGTACTGCTGCACCCCGTCGGCGCTGGTCAGCCGGAACGGGATCCGGGTGTGTACGCACCCCTGCCCGAAGTGCCCGTACAGCGACGCCTGTTCGAAGCCGTACTCCCGGAACAGTGCGTCGAGATCCCGCAGGTAATCGCCGAGCCGCTCCGGCGCGACCGCCGAATCCTCCCAGCCCTCCCAGGTGTCGGCCTCGCCGGGCACCCGGGCCGTGGCACCGAGGCCGGACTCACGGACCCCCCACATCTGCTTCTCGTGGGCCTCGTCGTCGTAGCGGTGCACGGTCGGCCCGCCGTCGCGCCGCACCGCGTCCAGCATCCGCGCGACAGCGGCCTCCGCCTCCTCCAGCGTGTCGCCGCCCAGCTGGACCATCAGCCAGCCGCCGCCCGGCGGCAGCAGGTGCAGGGCGGCGGGGTGCAGATGCTTGCGCTTCTCGAAGTTGATCAGTTTGTCGTCGAGACCCTCCAGCGCGATCGGATGGTGCGGCAGGATGCGCGGCACATCGTCGGCCGCGGCGGCGATGTCCGGGTAGCCGAGGAACACCATCGCCTTGGCCGGCACCACCGGGACCAGCTTCAGCCGGGCCCGCAGCACGGTGACCAGCGTGCTCTCCGAGCCGACCAGCGCCTGCGCCAGGTGGAAGTTCCGCTCCGGCAGCAGGCTGTCCAGGTTGTAGCCGGACACCCGCCGAGGGATGTCCGGGTAGCGGGTGCGGATGTCGCTCAGGTACTCGTCACGCAGGGCCCGCAGCTGGCGGTAGATCTCGGCCGGTCGGCCGCCCCGGCGCTGGATCTCGGCGTACTCCTCGTCGCTGGTCTCGCCGACCCACATCCGGGTGCCGTCGTAGAGCAGCACCTCCATCTCGGCGAGGTTGTCGACCGTCTTGCCGGTGCTCTGCGCGGTCGACCCGCAGGAGTTGTTGCCGATCATCCCACCGATGGTGCAGTGGTCATGGGTGGACGGCAGCGGACCGAACTCCAGCCGGTACGGGGCCAGCAACTCGTTGAGCGTGTCCAGCACGATGCCCGGCTCCACCAGGCAGGTCTTCGCCTCGGCGTCCACCTCGAGCAGCCGGTTGCAGTACTTCGACCAGTCGATCACGACAGCGGTGTTCGTGCACTCGCCGGCCAGGCTGGTGCCGCCACCCCGGGACAGCACCGGCACGCCCAGTTCGCGACACACCTCGATGGTGGCGACGGCGGCGTCGACGGTACGCGGCACCACCACGCCGAGCGGGACCTGCCGGTAGTTGGAGCCGTCCGTCGAGTACGCGGCGCGCGAACCGGCGTCGAACCGGACCTCCCCGTCGACCACCGGTCGCAGCCGGGCGGCCAGGGCGGTCAGGTCCACGTCGGTGGCGGGCGCGGGCGCCCGGGTCACCGGGTCGGGCAACGCGACGGGACGAGCGGGGGCCCGGGTCACGACCGCAACTCGTTGATCTTGTCGCGGGCCACGGTGGCGAGCGTGGCGACCTTGTGCGGCTGGCCACGCAGAAATGCCTCGGTGAAGTGTTTGGCCTGGTCGTACCCGACCTTGCCGGGCATCGGCGGCTCGTTCGGGTTGACGTCGCAGTCCACCAGTGCCGGGCCCGGGTGGGCGAGGGCCTCGCGAATCGCCCCGGGCAGTGATTTCGGGTCGCTGACCTTGGCGCCGTACCCGCCACAGGCCCGCGCCCAGGCGGCGAAGTCGGCCTCCGGCTGTCGGTGCCGCACCGCGTACTCCGGATAGCCGAGGACGATCTGCTCCCAGAGGATCTGCCCGTACGAGTTGTTGTTGTTGACGATCACCTTGACCGGAAGTTCGTGCCGTACGGCGGTGAGGAACTCCGCCATCAGCATGGCGAACCCGCCGTCGCCGACGAAGGCGATGACCTGCCGGCCCGGGTACGCGTGCTGCATGGCGACCGCGTACGGCAGTCCGGGTGCCATGGTGGCCAGGTTGCCGGAGAGGTAGAACTCCCGGTTGTCGCGGATGGTCCAGTGCCGGGCCGCCCAGGTGGCGATGGTGCCCGAGTCGCAGGTCAGGATGGCGTCCGAGGTGGCCGCCTCGTCGACGCAGCTCATCAGGTACTGCGGGGCGATCGGGTCGCGGCTCGGGTCCTGGAGAGCGATCATGTCCGCCCGCCAGGCGTCCCGCTCGCGCTGGTACCTGGTCAGGAAGGACCGGTCGGTGCGGGCCTGCAGCATCGGCAGCAGTTGCTGCAATGCGAGCCGGGCGTCGGCGGTGACCGCCGCGTCCACCGGCAGCCGCATCCCGATCAGGCTGGCGTCGATGTCGATCTGGACCACCCGCGCCTGCCCCGGCGCGGGCAGGTACTTCCCGTACGGGAAGGAGGTGCCGACCATCAGCAGGGTGTCGCATTCCTCCATCAGCTCTTCGCTCGGCTTGGTGCCGAGCAGGCCGAGGCCGCCGGTGGTGAGCGGGTGGTCGTCCGGCACCACCAGCTTGCCGGAGAGGGTCTTGACGATCGGGCTGGCCAGGGCGTCGGCCACCGCGATCACCTCGTCCCGGGCCCGGCGCGCGCCGATCCCGACCAGCATGGCGACCTTCCGGCCGGCGTTGAGCACCTCGGCGGCGCGGGCCAGGTCGGCCTGCGCCGCCGGCACCGGCGGCTGCGACAGCACCGCACTGCTGGTCGGCGGCTTTCCCGGGCTGACGCTCCGGTACGGGTCCTCGCCGGCGGCGGCGACCTGCACGTCGTTGGGAAAGGACAGGTGGGCCACCGTCCGCTTCGCCAGGGCGTGACGAATGGCAATGTCGACCACCCCGGGCAACTGCCGCGGGTTGGTCACCATCAGGTTGTACGCCTCCGCGACGTCCTGGTAGAGCAGCGGGGTGTGCACCTCCTGCTGGTAGTGCGCGCCGAGCACCGACGTCTCCTGCATGCCGGTGATGGCCAGCACGGGCACGTGGTCGAGCTTGGCGTCGTACAGCCCGTTGAGCAGGTGAATGGCGCCGGGGCCGGAGGTGGCGGCGCAGACCCCCAGCCGCCCGGTCGCCTTGGCGTACCCGGTGGCCATGAAGGCTGCCGCCTCCTCGTGGTGCACCAGCACGAAGCGGAGCTTCTCCCGCTGCCGGCGGAAGCCCTCCATCAAGCCGTTGATGCCGTCGCCGGGCAGGCCGAACACGGTGTCGACGCCCCACTCCACCAGTCTCCGGGCCAGGCTCTCGCCCACGATCTCCTGCACGTCGTCCTCCTCGCGTACCCGGAGCTGCGTCCGTCGTCGTCCGTGTCGCGCTGCTCCCAGGTCAGCGGCGCCGGACCGGACACCGCAGGCGAGGACGGACGGGTGCGCGGGCTACCCGGCAACGCGGGCGGCAAACCTGGTCAACGCCAGTAGCGGGCCACCAGGTAGCCGAGGAGTACGCCCGCGGCCAGGCTGACCATCGCCCGGGCGGACAACGCGGAGCGGAGCCTCCCGATCCCCGTACCGGGGTCGACGACCGTGCCGGCGGCATTGCCCACCGCGCCCACCACCACGTCACCGAATCTGTCCAGCTTCACGATGCCACCGCCCTCGTCCGGATGCCGCCACGCCGGTACCCGCCCGCCGGATATCGAAACGGCGGGCGGCCGAGCCCTTGCCCGCTGGTTGTCGGAGGCTAGGCTTCGGCGCATGACGTGGCGATGGCACGGCCGGGCCGCGAACACGGCCCTGGTGCTCGTGGTCGGCCTGGTCGCCCTCGTCGGTCTCGTGGTGCAGTCGGGTGGCATCGACACCGCCGCTGACTGGGCAGCGCTGCTGGCCGTGCTCGCCTCCTCCGGTGCGCTGTTCCTCCGCCGCCGCCATCCGGTGCCGGTGGGCGCGGTGGCGCTGGCCGCCGTCGGCACCTACGGAGCGTTGCTGCACCGGCCAGGGCCGATCATGCTGGTGTTCGTCGTGGCGCTCTACACCGTCGTCGACGAGGGGCACCTCGCCGTCGCCGTCGGGCTCGGTCTCGCCTCGGTGGTCGCCTTCGCCCTCGCGGACAGCTACGACAGAAACACCGCGAACGGGGCGACGCTGTTGCACGCCGGTTGGCTCATCGCGGTCATCGTCGGCGTGACCCGCAACCGCCGGGCCTACCTCGCCGAGGCGCAGGCCCGGGTGCTGGCCGCGGAGCAACGCGCGGAGGAGGAGGCCCGGCATCGGGCCACCGACGAGCGGCTGCGCATCGCCCGCGAGCTGCACGACGTGCTCGGCCACCACCTCTCGCTGATCAACGTGCAGGCCAGTGCCGCGCTGCACCGCCCGGACCCCAGCCGCTCCGAGCAGGCGCTGGTCGCGATCAAGCAGACGAGCAAGGAGACGTTGCGTGAGTTGCGCACGACACTGGGCATCCTGCGCCAGGAGGGCGAGGCGCCGACTACTCCTCCGCCCGGCCTGAACCGTCTCGGCGAGCTGGTCACGATGGCCGGGCGGTCCGGTTTGGAGATCACCACCGAGCTGACCGAAACCCGGCCACTGCCGCCGGAAGTCGACCTGGCGGCGTACCGGATCCTGCAGGAGGCGCTGACCAACGTGACTCGGCACGCCGGCGCGACCAGCGCGGTGATCCGGGTCCGGCCCGACCACGACGACCTGCTGGTGGAGGTCGAAGACGACGGCACCGGCGCGCCGGGCCCGCCCGGCACCGGGATCCGCGGCATGGGCGAGCGGGCCCGGGCGCTTGGCGGCTCGCTGACCACGGGTCCCGGCCCGGACGGCGGCTTCCGGGTATGTGCCCGACTCCCGCTGCGGCCGGGTCCGGTGCCGGCGGGAGCGTCCGCGTGATCCGGGTACTGCTCGCCGACGACCAGACCCTGGTACGCGCCGGATTCCGGTCCATCCTGGATGGTGAGGACGGCATCGAGGTGGTCGGCGAGGCCGCCGACGGTGCCGAGGCGGTGCGGCTCGCCCGGCAGCTGCGGCCGGACGTCGTCCTCATGGACATCCGGATGCCCGGACTGGACGGCCTGGCCGCCACTCGGGAGATCGCCACGAGCTCCGCTGTCCGCGTGATCATCCTGACCACGTTCGACCTGGACGACTACGTCTACGGCGCGCTGCGGGCCGGCGCGAGCGGCTTCCTGGTCAAGGACACCGAGCCGGCGGAGCTGATCCACGGGGTGCGGGTGGTGGCGCGCGGCGACGCACTGATCGCGCCGTCGATCACCCGCCGGCTGATCTCCGAGTTCACCGCCCGGGTCACGCATCCCGATCCAGGGCCGCGGCTCAACGCGCTCACCGAGCGGGAGCGTGAGGTGATGGCGCTGGTCGCCGCCGGCCTGTCCAACGACGAGATCGCCGCGCGGCTGGTGCTGAGCCCAGCCACCGCGAAGACGCACGTCAGCCGGATCATGACCAAGACCCAGGTCCGAGACCGGGCCCAGTTGGTGATCCTCGCGTACGAGTCCGGCCTGACCGTTCCCGGCTGGCTCGCCCGCTCCTGACAAGCATTTGCAGCGTGGCCGCCGGGTCGCCGGTCAGACGGTGCGGCGGGAGCGGACCAGAGCCAGCCCACCGAGGACGACGGCGATCAGCCCCACCGCCAGGGCCACGTAGGCCCCGCCTCGCCCGTTGCCGGTGCCGATACCACTGTCGGAGGTGGCCACGACCAGCCCGCCGAGGGCGATGCCGATCAGGCCCGCCACCAGGGCCATGGTGGCTCCGCGCCGCCCGGAGCCGGTGCCGATACGACTGGCGGGGCGGGCCAGCGCCAGCCCGCCGATGACCACGCCGGCCAGCGCCAGGACGGCGGCGACGCTGGCCCCGAGGCGCCCGGCGCTCATGGTGTAGACACTGGCGGCGACCGGCTCGGCCGAGACGTACGCGGCTGCCGGTGCTCCCCCGAGCAGGGTGCCCGCGGCGGGGGCAAGCAGATGACGGACGTACATGAGGATCCCTTCGCTCGCATGACGTGTACCTGCGGCAGCGTATGTAGCGGCGTGGTCACCGGTCGTCATGCCGGAGTTGCCGATGGGCCTACCACCCGGGTTGCGCGCGCTCGGGGCGTCGTACCACCGTGGTTGTCTCTTGCACCTCGGCCGTATTTCAGGAGCATTGGTGGCGACGTCGGTGACGACCTCGGCCGAGGCGGTGACAGCCAAAAGGTTTTGTAGGGTTCCTACAAGCGAGGTAGCGCAGGGTTCGGTGGTTACGGCATGGCGCTGCCCGCCCGCAGGCAGAAGGGTGATCACTGCCGAGGGCTGTCGTCCCGCGGCGCGTTCGTCGTAGGTCTACCGGAGGGGTCGGTCGGGTGTTCAGCCGTATCGCCATCGTCAACCGTGGAGAGGCCGCGATGCGGCTCATCCACGCGGTCCGAGAGCTGGCTGCGGAGACCGGCACGAGGATCGAAACCGTCGCGCTGTACACCGACGTCGACCGCACCGCAACATTCGTGCGCGAGGCGGACATCGCCTACGACCTCGGTCCCGCGTCCACGCGTCCGTACCTCAACCTGGCGGTGCTGGAGCGCGCGCTGGTGGAGACCGGGGCCGACGCGGCGTGGGTCGGTTGGGGCTTCGTCGCCGAGGACCCGGCGTTCGCGGAGCTGTGCGAGAAGGTCGGCGTCACCTTCGTCGGGCCGAACGCGGAGGCGATGCGGCAGCTCGGCGACAAGATCGGCGCGAAGCTGATCGCCGAGGAGGTCGGCGTACCGGTCGCGCCGTGGAGCCGGGGCGCGGTCGAGACCCTGGACGCCGCAATGGTGGCGGCGACCGAGATCGGCTACCCGCTGATGTTGAAGGCGACCGCGGGCGGCGGTGGGCGCGGCATCCGCGTGATCACCAGCGAGGCCGAGTTGGCCGACGCGTACGAGCGCACCAGCCAGGAGGCGGCGCGGGCGTTCGGCAGCGGTGTGGTGTTCCTGGAGCGCCTGGTCACCGGTGCCCGGCACGTCGAGGTCCAGGTGATCGCCGACGGTCAGGGCACCGCGTGGGCGCTGGGTGTCCGCGACTGTTCGGTGCAGCGGCGCAACCAGAAGGTCATCGAGGAGTCGGCGTCGCCGGTGCTCAGCCCGGCGCAGGCCGCCGAGCTCAAGGCGTCGGCCGAGCGGTTGGCCGTCGCGGTCGGTTACCGGGGTGCGGCAACCGTCGAGTTCCTCTATCACCCGGGCGACCAGCTGTTCGCGTTCCTCGAGGTCAACACCCGGCTGCAGGTCGAGCATCCGATCACCGAGTCCACCACGGGGTTCGACCTGGTCAAGGCGCAGCTGCACGTGGCCGCGGGTGGGCGGCTCGAGGGTGAGCCGCCGGTGGAGCGCGGACACGCCATCGAGGCCCGGCTGAACGCCGAGGACCCCGACCGTGACTTCGCACCCTCCCCGGGCCGGATCGCCCGGCTGGACCTGCCCGCCGGTCCCGGCATCCGGGTGGACACTGGCGTCAGCGAGGGTGACACCATCCCCGCCGACTTCGACTCGATGATCGCGAAGATCATCGCGTACGGCCGCGACCGCGACGAGGCACTCGGCCGGCTGCGCCGGGCGATGGCCGACACCACTGTGATCATCGAGGGCGGCGCGACGAACAAGAGCTTCGTGCTCGACCTGCTCGACCAGCCCGAGGTGATCGACGCCAGCGCGGACACCGGCTGGATCGACCGGGTCCGCGGCGCGGGCCGGCTCGTCGCGCACCGGCACTCCGCCGTCGCGCTGGCCGCCGCCGCCATCGAGTCGTACGAGGAGGAGGAACGCGTCGAGCGGCAGCGGCTGCTGGCGACGGCGTCCGGCGGGCGCCCCCAGGTGCAGCACGCCAGCGGCCGACCGTTGGACCTCAAGCTGCGTGGGGTCGGCTACCGCCTGCGCGTGGCACGGATCGGCGCGCACCGGTTCCGCGTCGGCATCGAGGCCGGCGACGCCGTGCGCACCGCCGACGTCGAGCTCGACCGCTTCGACCGGCACACCGGGCAGATCGTCGTCAACGGCGTCCGGTACCACCTGCTCACCGGGACGCACGGGCCGATCCACCTGGTCGAGGTGGACGGCGTGACGCACCGGGTCAGCCGGGACGAGGGCGGCGTCCTCCGCTCACCGATGCCCGCGCTGGTCGTCGCCACGCCACTGGAGGTCGGTGCCGAGGTCGAGGCGGGCGCGCCGGTGCTGGTGCTGGAAGCCATGAAGATGGAGACGGTGCTACGGGCACCGTTCAAGGCGCGGCTGAAGGAATGCGCCGTGTCCGTGGGCAGCCAGGTGGAAGCCGGCGCACCGCTGCTGCGGCTGGAGCCGCTGTCCGACGACGCCGACGAGACCGCCGACGGACCGGCAGTCGCCTCCGTCGAGCTGGACCTGCCCGCCGCACCCGAGCAGATCCCGGCGCGCCAGCGCGCCCGCCGCGGCCAGGAGGACCTGCGCGGCCTTCTGCTCGGCTTCGACGTCGACCCGCACGACGACCGCCGGGTCCTCGACGACTACCTCGCCGCGCGGCGGGCGGTCACCGAGGAGGGCCACCGGCCGCTGGCCGAGGAGCTCGACCTCGTCAACGTGTTCGCCAACCTCGCCGAGCTGAGCCGCAACCGGCCCACCGGGGAGGACGGCGGCGGCGACGCCCACGTGCACAGCGCCCGCGAGTACTTCCACACCTACCTGCAGAGCCTCGACGTCGAGCGGGCCGGGCTGCCGGACGCGTTCCAGGCCAGGCTCGCCCGGGCGCTCGGGCACTACGGGGTCACCGAACTGGAACGCTCCCCCGAGCTCGAAGCCGCCGTGTTCCGGATCTTCCTCGCCCAGCAACGCGCGTCCGCCGACGCCAGCGTGGTCGCGACGCTGCTGCGCGGGTGGCTGCGAGAGCCCCCGCCGGACGAGACCCTGCGCGAGCCGGCCGGTCTCGCCCTGGAGCGGCTGGTGGCCGCCACCCAGGTCCGCTTCCCGGTGGTCGCCGACCTCGCCCGCGGCGTGGTGTTCGCCTGGTTCGCCCAGCCGCTGCTGCGCCGTAACCGCGCCCGCGTCTACGCCGAGGTCCGCAAGCACCTGCGTCACCTGGACGCGCAGCCGGACTCGCCGGACCGCGCCGAGCGCGTCGCCGAGATGGTACGCAGCACCGAACCGCTGGTCCGGCTGCTCGGCCAGCGCCTCGTCCGCGACCACCTCGACAACGCGATCATGCTGGAGGTGCTGACCCGGCGGTACTACGGCAACAAGGCGCTCACCGGCGTCCGTACCCGCGAGGTCGCGGGCTGCACGTTCGTGGTCGCCGAGCGGGCGGACTCGAGCGTGGTCTCCGCCGCGGTGCGGTTCGACGCGCTGGGTGGCGCGCTGCGCGGGCTCGCCGATCTGGTCGGCGGCGAGGAGGCCGTCGACGCCGACATCTACCTCGTCTGGGAGAACCAGCCGGAGGACTTCGACGCCACCGCGACGGCGCTGCTCGACGTGATCAACGCGCACCCGCTGCCCCCGCAGGTCCGCCGGCTCACCACCACCGTCGCCGGTCGCGGCGGCGCGGTGATGCACCACCACTTCACGTTCCGCCCGTCCGGCGCGGGGATGACCGAGGAGCGGCTGATCCGCGGCCTGCACCCGTACATCGCCCAGCGGATGCAGCTGGAGCGGCTGCACAAGTTCGACCTGACCCGGCTGCCGTCGTCGGACGAGGAGGTCTACCTGTTCCAGTGCGTGGCGCGGGAGAACCCGTCCGACGGGCGCCTCGTCGCGTTCGCGCAGGTGCGCGACCTGACCGAGCTGCGCGAGCACGACGGCCGGCTGGTCGCGCTGCCGACGACCGAGGACACCGTCGCCGCCTGCCTCGACTCGATCCGCCGCGCGCAGTCGCGGCGACCGTCGAAGACGCGCTTCAACACCAACCGGATCGTGATCTACGTCTGGCCGCCGAGCGACCTCACCCGTGAGGAGATGGCGATGATCGCCGGGCGGGTGCGCCCGACGACCGCCGGTGCCGGGCTGGAGGAGATCCTGTTCATCGCGCGGCAGCGCGACCGTAAGACCGGCGAGCTGACCAAGATCGCCGTACGGATCTCCTTCAACGCCACCGGCGGCGCCGAGCTGACCGTCGGCGAGCCGCCGGTCGAGCCGGTCGAGCCGCTCGACGACTACCGGCTGAAGGTGCTGCGCGCCAGCAGCCGCAACACGGTGTACCCGTACGAGCTGACCGGCCTGCTCGGCGACTTCGTCGAGCACGACCTCGACGAGGACCACGCGCTGGTGCCGGTCGACCGGCCGAAGGGGCGCAACAGCGCGGCGATCGTCGCCGGCGTGGTCACCACACCGACCTCGCGGCACCCGCAGGGCGTCACCCGGGTGGTGCTGCTCGGCGACCCCACGAAGTCGCTGGGTGCGCTGTCGGAGCCGGAGTGCCGCCGGGTGATCGCCGCGCTCGACCTGGCCGAGCGGATGCGGGTGCCGCTGGAGTGGTACGCGCTGTCCGCCGGCGCCCGGATCTCCATGAAGTCGGGCACGGAGAACATGGACTGGGTGGCGGCGGCGCTCAAGCGGATCGTCGAGTTCACCCAGGACGGCGGTGAGATCAACATCGTGGTCGCGGGCATCAACGTCGGTGCGCAGCCGTACTGGAACGCCGAGGCGACGATGCTCATGCACACCAAGGGCGTTCTGGTGATGACGCCGGACTCGGCGATGGTGCTCACCGGCAAGCAGTCGCTCGACTTCTCCGGTGGTGTCTCCGCCGAGGACAACTTCGGCATCGGCGGCTACGACCGGGTGATGGGCCCGAACGGACAGGCGCAGTACTGGGCGCCGAACCTGGCCGCCGCGCGGGATGTGCTGATGTCGCACTACGACCACACGTACGTCGCGCCGGGCGAGGAGACGCCGCGGCGGGCGACCAGCACCGACCCCACCGATCGCGACATCTCCGACTTCCCGCATGCCGTGGCCGGCAGCGACTTCACCACCGTCGGCGAGATCTTCTCCATCGCGGCCAACCCGGACCGCAAGAAGCCGTTCGACATCCGTACGGTGATGCGGGCGCTCTCCGACCAGGACCACCCGGTGCTGGAACGCTGGGCGGGCATGGCCGACGCGGAGACCGCGGTGGTGCAGGACGCGCACCTCGGCGGCATGCCGGTGTGCCTGCTCGGCATCGAGTCACGGACGGTGCCGCGGCGCGGTTTCCCGCCCACCGACGGCCCGGACACCTACACCGCGGGCACGCTGTTCCCGCGGTCCTCGAAGAAGGCCGCGCGGGCGATCAACGCGGCCAGCGGCAACCGTCCGCTGGTGGTGTTGGCGAACCTGTCGGGCTTCGACGGCTCGCCCGAGTCGATGCGAAAGCTGCAACTGGAGTACGGCGCCGAGATCGGCCGGGCGATCGTGAATTTCCGCGGACCCATCGTGTTCTGCGTGATCTCGCGATACCACGGTGGCGCGTTCGTGGTGTTCTCCAAGGCACTGAACCCGAACATGACCGTGCTGGCGCTGGAAGGCTCGTTCGCTTCGGTGCTCGGCGGCGCTCCGGCCGCTGCCGTGGTGTTCTCCGGCGACGTCGCCGCCCGCACCGCGGCCGATCCCCGCGTACGGGACCTGGAGGCCCGCGTGGCGTCCGCCTCCGGCGCCGACCGCGCCGCGCTGGCAGCGGAACTCGACGAGCTCCGCTCGTCGGTCCGCGCCGAGAAGCTCGGCGAGGTGGCCACCGAGTTCGACCGGGTGCACAACATCCAGCGCGCGGTCGAGGTCGGCTCCGTCGACGCTGTCGTCCGCGCAGCCGAACTCCGTCCGCGCGTCATCGAGGCCATCGAGTCACGACTGCGTTGACCGGTGCCGGGGCGCGATCATCACCCGGCGACATCGCCGCGAGAGCGGCCGTGTCGCCGGGTGACAGCCCGTCGACGCCCCTCGTTCGCACAACTGCCGGGAGCGGGAACTTGCGCCCTCGCCCAGGCTGTCGGACCGGTGGACTGTAACGCTTCTCGATGTCGGAACGCCTAACTGATCGATCGGGACAAGATCCCGACCGGTCCTGTGGACGTTTCTGGTGCGTCTGAGGCCGTCGTTCCATGGCAACCAGACGGGGGATTTATGGTCAACCACAACCTGCGAACCGCGACCCTGCGCACGCTTGCGGGGACACTCGCGACCGCGGTAGTCGTGTCACTGCTCACCGCTTCCCCTGGCGCTGCCACCGCTGCGCCGGATCGCGCCGACGTCGTCCTGGGCCTCACCGCCGAGCCGGGCGATGTGGGCCCGGATGGTGGCCGGGTCGGCCTCGCCGTTTCGGTACGCAACGCCGGGGGCGCCGAGGCCACCGACAGCACCATCAAGTTCACGCTGCCGCCCGGGTCCACCCTCGACTTCGGCGACTCCCTCGGCCGCTGGACCTGTGACGCCGCCAAGCTGAAGTGCACGTACGGCACCCTCCCTGCGGGCACCGACGCCAGCTTCGTGCTGAGCCTCAGGCTGCCGCCAGGGACGGACGGTCAGCAGGGGACGGTGACGGCGACGGCCACCACGCAGAGCCGCGAATCATCGACCACGAACAACACGGCCTCGGCGAACATCGAGTACGTCGCCAAGCCAGACCTCGCCTTCTCGTTCGAGTACAGCAGCGGCGAGATCTCCTACCTGGGCGGCAACGGCGCGCGCGGCTTTGTCCAGGCCCGGGCGACCAACATTGGCACCACCCCGGCCCCCGACGCCCGGTTCACCTTCCAGATGCCGCCGGATGCCTTCGCCGGCGCCTGGACGACGGACCCGGATTGGAACTGCGACTTCTCCACCTCCACCTGGGTCTGCGACAACAATCGGGAGATCCCACCGGGCGGGGCTGCCTACCTGAACCTCTACCCCTACTTCCCGGCCGGAACTGTGGGCGACACCAGGACCGTGACCGGCTCGGTGTCGACCTCGGCCACCGAGCGGTCGCTGACCAACAACAGCGGCAGCACCACCTTCACCTACGTCGTGCCGCCCCTCGGCGACGTGGAGCTTTTCGGGGCCGACGTGGTGGGACGCGTCGACGTGCGCGCCGGCGACGAGTTCGACCTGGCTGTCCACCTCGGCGTCCAGGGCGGCAGCCCCGCAGAGAACGTGGCCGTTCGGGTACCGCTGCCGCCCACGGTCGAGCCGACCTCCCTCGACCCCGGTGACGCCAACTGGACCTGCCGACTCGACGACGCGGCGGACGACCGCGTCGTCGAGTGCACCCGCGCCTTCTGGGACATCGGCACGGAAAACGCCGTCCTGAGACTGAAGCTCAAGGTGAACCCGGGCACCCCCGACGGTCCGCTGACCTTCACCGCGACCGCGTCCGCGTCCTCGCCAGAGTCGTCGCTGGAGAACAACACCGCCACCGGCAGCGTCACCTACGTCGCCGAGGGCGCCATCACCGGTCACGTCTGGCTCGACCTCGACCGGGACGGCCAGCGCGACGCCGACGAGCCGATGGCCCTGGACAAAGTCGCCTCCTACACGGTCGTGCCGGAAACCGGTCAACTGCCTCCCGGCTGGGGAGGTATCAACACCAACACGGTGACGGGGACCTACTGGGGACGGCTGAAGCCGGGCCGGTACACCGTAAAGGTCAACCTCCCGCCGGGCAGCACCACCCAGTTCACCACTCCCGACCAGGGCGACGACGCCACCGACTCGGACATCATCACGAGGGTCGACGGCTACTACCCCTACGGGCTCAGCGCACTGATCGAGATCCACGACGGCGCGGAGACCTTCGTCGACGTCGGCATCCTGCCGGTGTCCTGACGGCTCCCCCGCCCTCAGCCGGCCCACGCCGCCTGGGCCGCAGCGGCAACCGCCGCTGACCTCACCTGAGGTCGTCGGACCGTCCGCCCCGGCACACCCGGTGCGGACGGTCCGACGATCGGGTTCGCGCGTCAGATCCTTGCCGGTGCCGCGTCGTCCGCCGTCTCCGCAGTCTCATCAATGGGAGAGATGTGACGGAAGGCGATCGCCACCACGACGGCGATGCCGACAAAAGCGGCTGCGCCGACGGCGGCGACGGTCGTCAGCCCGGCGGTGAAGGCGGCCCGGGCGGCATCGAGGACCTCGGCGCCGAGCGGCCCGGGCAACCCGCTGGCCGCGCCGGCCGCCTCCGTGATGCCATGGCGCACGAGCACGATCCAGGTCAGTTTGGTACGGGACACGTCGAGAGCCTCCTGGCGCCGGTCGCGCCCGCCTGGGGACGCGGACCATCTGGTCGTCACCCATGCTCGGGTTCGTGGCATCGCCTGTCTGCTGCGCGCGGGCTCGGGCCGACGCCGCTTCTCGGCGTACATGGGGCCAGGGAGATGACGCCTACCGGCGACAGCTCAGGGCTTCGTATCGCTCGGCCAACCGATGAACCGCCTAGCTGACCTGCGGGTATTGCTGCCTGCACGAGGAAACAATCCAAGCAGGGTAAATTCCACATCTAGCTTAAAAAAGACGAATAACACTATTGCGCCCAGCTACGGACACGACCCTCTCAGTTAGGACTCGGATTCGGCATGACTGCGATGCTCCACTACCGGGACACGGGCACCTCGATCACGGTCGACTCCGCGCTTCCCCTCGGCCTTCTCCACGCCCGCCGGCCCGGCGATCGCCGCACCACTCGCCATCGCGACACCGGAAGGTGACGGCGTGCTCGCCGCCAAGGCCGCCGCTCCCCTACCCGAACGACGATGGCCTCGCCAGATCGATGTCGCAGGCATGAGTTCGAGCCACACAATCCGGACTAGCGAGGGATACCTCATCGAGTCCCGGCTGGCTGCTGATCTCGAAAGCCGGGGGCAGCGTGTCATCTGGCTCCGGCCGGGGGAGCATGACCTGAGACCAGCTTCCCTGGCGAGAATGTTGGCTTCCATCGACCACCCGGCCTCTTCCGCACCGTTGGACAAGAGCATCGTGGTCATTCAGCTGGCCGTCGGCACAATGCCCGAACTCGTCAGCGGACTGCCTGCCGGCCGCGAGATCGTGCTGGCATCGATCCTCGACGGCACCGGACCCGACAAGGGGCTTCTCCGGCTACCGACTGACCGCCGGGCTGTGGGCGCAGCGGCCGAACAACTCGGTTCGTCTCTTCCGCCCCAGGTGTTGGATCGGCTCGTCGACGTGACCGGTGGGCGGGCGGCTCTGATCGACTCTGTGTTGCGAGTTTCGCGTGGTCCATCGGCGCGCACTGCGATGCTGGCCATTGAGCAAGCCCACGACGTTCACAGTCTGATCGCTGCGACCACGGCCGGTCTGCTGGAGAACGCGGGCCCCGCCCGACTGGACGCGCTGGTCCTCGCCGCGCGGCTGGGTTACGCGCATGACCGGCTCAGCGCTCTTCGACCGGCCCTGGACACACCAGAGCGAGAGCCATGGTGGCAGCCACTGATGGGTGGCTGGCAGCGGCTTGATCACCTGTGGGGCAACCCGCTCCTTCTCCTACCGGCGGCGATGACGGCGCCCTGTCGGGACCGGCTGATTCGCCTGGCCGGCGAACTCGAGGCGGAGAGCGCACACGCGGAAGCCATTGAGTTGTGCTTGCGGACGAGCGCCTGGGACACGGCGGCGGCGGTGCTGAGTGACTGTCTCGACATCATGCTGGCCGAGCGCACCGATGCCGTGCGGCACTGGCTCACTGAGTTTCCACCGACGACCCTCGCCCGCCATTCGGCACTCTCGCGGCTGCGTACCGCCTTGGCGCCTGAACCGCCGCCCGACTCCGCGCTGCCCCGGGACCCGTGGGTCGCGTTGCGCGAATCAAGCGCCGCGCTCACCGAGATGCGCGTCGACACGGCGCGGACCTACGCGCACCGCGCCGGCCAACTCAGCCGGCAGACCGGCGAGGCAACGGTCCGCGGATACGCCAAGCAGATCGTCCGGCTGACCCGCCACCACAGCATGGAAGGTCCACCCGTGCCTCGCCGCGCTGAACGGGACGGACCACCGAGACGTCCCGCCGTTCGTGCCGTCAGGCCCAGTGGCGCAAGTGATCTGGTCGCCTACCTGCTTGGCGAGTTCCGCCTCATCCTCGATGGCCAGGAGGTCACCAGCTGGTCTGGCGTACGCGGGAGTTCCGTGCTCAAGTTCCTGATGGTTCAGCGGCCGAGGCCGGTGACCCGCGGCATGCTCATCGAGGCATTCTGGCCGGGTGTTCAACTGGCTTCGGCCAAGAACCGGCTGCACGTCGCCTTGTACGGGCTGCGCACCGACCTCCGTCGGGTCTGTTCGAAGCCCGTTGTCGTCCACCGCCGCGACACCTACACCATCAACCCGGAACTGACCGTGTGGCTCGATGTGGAGGAGTTCAGCGCACTGGCGGCGGCGAACACCATGGCCCGCGCCGGGAGTCGGGACGAGGCGATCCGTGCCCTGCAAGCAGCCTGTGCGCTCTACCGGGGCGACCTGATCGAGGACATCCCGTACGCGGAGTGGGCCGCACCGGAACGGGAGCGGCTCGCCACCACCTACGTCGACCTGTTGGCGAAGCTGGCCCGCCTGTACTTCGACGATGGCAGGTACCCGGCCTGTGTGGATACCTGTCGCCGTCTCCTTGTCCGGGACCCGTGCCGGGAACAGGCCCACCGGCTGGTCATGCGGTCTTATCGTCGGCTCGACGAGCCGCACCGGGCGGTGGCGCAGTTCGAGCTCTGCAAACGACTGTTGCAGGCCAGACTCGGCATGACACCCGATCCGAAGACGGTCGCGCTGTACGAGTCGATACGCGCCCACCGGGACTTGTGATCAGCCGCAGCGGGAGACCGCCGCGGCCGGAACGGGCGGCCACGTCTCGACGGGTCCCGACGGTACCGTGATCGAGTAGTATCGGCCGCCGTTGTCGTCGGCCGTGACGAGCCCGTCGGGGCCGCGGACCGCGATCTCGCACAGGTAGTCACCCGGGCCAAGCCCGGCGAGGTCGGCGCGATGTCTCGTCGCCGCAGCGGCACCGGCCAGCGTGGCCAAGGTCTTGCCGATGGCCAGACGGGTGCGCACCGTATGACAGCGAACGGTCGAGTCGGCGGGGATGTCGGTGCCGAAGACGAGGGCAGCACCATCGACCTCGACGTCGCGCACCGCAGGGAAGCGGGCCGTTCGCGCGGCCGCCACCGCGGCTGCGAGATCGAGCCGGCCGGCACCCCAGTTGTCGTCGGGCGCGCCGGCGCTTGCGCCATCTCGGCGGGCCGTCACCTGGAGCAGTTGCTTGACCTGCTCACTGGTGAGGTCGGGCCGCACGGACAGCACCAGCGCGGCCGCACCGGCCACATGGGGAGCGGCCATGCTGGTGCCCGACAGCGCCGTATGCCCTGGGTCAGGGCCGAAGGGCATGGTGCTGTTGCCGCAGCGGGCGGAGACGATCACCTCTCCGGGTGCCGACAGGTCGGGTTTGCGGGCGCCCAGCCGGGTGGGGCCGCTGCTGCTGAACGAGGACAGCCGGCCTAGGCCGGACGCGTCGGTCAGGATCCGTGGCCGGGTCACGTACGACCCCACGGTGATGATCCGCCGTGCCGTGCCAGGGATGGTGATCGTACGGGAGGGGTCGCCGGAGCCGTGCGCGAAGCGACTGTGCTCCCGCCGGCCGTCACCCGTCGGTGCACGCTCGATCCAGGCGTCGTAGCGGCCATCGCCGACCTGGTCGGCGCTGAGCTGAATCCGCCACGTACCGGTCTCGATCTCGTCCGCCGCTCCGGCGGTGATGATCACGGTGACCGAGGTGTCCCCGGTGCCTGCGGAGTCCTGCTCGCTGTCGATCGTCACGTCGTTGCCGGCGTTGGTGTGGAACGCGAGCCGCTGCCCCGGGGCCGCAGCCCGCGAGACCGCGTTGCCCGGCGGCTGGACCGCGACGGTGATGCCATCGTCCCCGTCGAACCAGATCTCCACGATGTCGTCCTGGCGGTTGCCGGCCGGCACCAGCAGTTCAAGGGTCACGCTCTCCCCGGCACCGATGCGCCCGCCGGCGTGGGTCGGCCAGTCCCGCTCGTTTCCCGCGGAATTCACAATCACCACTCCAGGCCGGTCGGCCAGTTCGTCGAGCTTCTGCTCCAGGAGGGTGTCGCCCGCGTGCCCACCACCGTTCATGCCCTGGCTGATGTTGACGACCACCGGTCGCGGCGCTGCCTGGTTGACGGCGTACTCGACCGCGTCGGCCAGCCGAGCCGAACTGCCGAGCGTCACGCCCGCTGTGCCGTCGAGCGCGACCACGATCAGATCCGCATCCGGCGCGATGCCCGAGTACAGCCCCCCGGCGCGCTCGTTACCGGCGGCGATCCCGGCCACATGGGTGCCGTGTCCCACCTCGTCGTCCCGGTGCGGCACCACGGTGAAGGGGTCGGCTGTGCGCAACGCACGATCGAGATCCGCCTTGGTGTAGTCGATGCCGTACGGAACCCACGCGTCGCCCCAGACCCGGGCGCCCTGATCCCAGAGGAAGAGGAGACGCGACGAGCCGTCGTCGTGGCGGAAGTTCGGGTGCGTGTAGTCGATGCCGGAGTCGACGACCGCGACGACGACGCCGCTGCCACGGACCGGGGTTGGGGTGTCGTGCAGAGCGCCGGCACGTACGTCATCGCGCGAGATGTTGAGTTCGCGGAACAGCGGGCGGGAAGCCTCCACCCGATCGACGGAATCGTGCCCGGCCAGGGTCTCCAGCCGGTTCACCGCCACCCGACCGGTGTGCACCCCGACACTGGTCTCGGGGTCGAATGTGATCATGTCGGCGGGGCCGAGTTCCCTCGTCCAACTCAGGTCGGTACTGCGGATCAGCACGTCGACGACTCCCCCGTCCCTGCCAGGTCGCCATGCCACGCGGCTGGCCAGAGCCGGCGCGGCGTCCGCGACACCGTCCGCCGTTTCCGGCTGGCCATCGAGCGATCCGAGCAGGTGCCGAAGCCGTGGATCGAGGCTGCCCATCTGGCGTTTCCCCCTTCACTTGCCAGGGCCGGACGTGCCGCCAGGCGTCAGCCGTAGACCAGCACGCGGACCGGTGTTTCCTCGACGAAGCCGGGGATGACGCCGGGCTGACCGAGGAACGGCGGCTGCAGGTCCGGCTGGAACCAGCGAGTGGCGAAGCCGGCGAACGGCGGCAGCCCGGGGCCGGGGCCGAGCATGTCCACCGTCACGTGAATCTCCAGCATTCGCGGCTCCGCCTGCGCGGGCGCGGGGATCGACATGACGGGGAGCACCTCCAGGTTGATGAATCCACGGCCGAAGGTGTTCGTGACCGGACCGAGGACGGGACCGTTGGTGACCGAGTTGAGGTCGATGGTCTGGCCCCGTACCACGTACTGGAACGGGGACATGATCTGCGCGGCGGACGGTCCGCCCAGCAGCGGAACGGGGTTGCGCCACAGCACTGCCAGAAGCAGAGCAGGCCGGCCGGCTCTGATGATGCGGTGTGGAATGTACGGACCGTCGGCCGCGATCGGCTCGAACGGTCCCATGACCATCAGGTCGAACCACAGGTACGGCACCGGCAGCAGCGTGCTCGGCCCGGCGGTCTCGACACTTGAAGTGCGGGTGGCCCGTTCCGTGAGCTGCTCGTACTTTGCCTCGTACTGGCGGGTGTAGGCGGTGAGCTTCGTCGTGACGTTGTCGACGAGCGCCTGCACCCGTGGATCTTCCTGAAGAGTCTTGCGTGTCTGCTCCTCCACGGCATGCGCGGAAGCCGAGCTGGCGTCGTCGGCTGTCATCGTGCCTCCCTGGTGCGCTTGCTGCGGGTTCGATGCCTGCTCACCATGCTCGCAACGGCCACTTAGTCGTAACCGTGCTCGCGATTAGCGACTCGCCGGGGGCGTCCCTGTGCGCATAGTTCGCGCTGTGGATCTCGCTTACTGTGTCCGAGATCCGACAACCGCGACGACGACTGGCGCGGTGACGGCCGCTATGAGGCGGCTTTGAGGCTGCGATGAGGCGGATACCGCAGACTTCGGCTAAGTGGGACCAGCCATCGCTGGAGCACAGGAACAACCTCCGTGGGAATCACGAGGAGGGTCTGTGATGGTCCGCGGACCAGGACGGTCGCAATGACCAGACGTGGCGTATCGCGCCCGGACGAACCTTCGATCTTCGAACGCCGCGAATCGGTGGTGCGCAGCTACTGCCGCCGCCTCGACTGCATCCTCGACACCGCCGAGGGAAGTCTGGTCCGGGACGTCACCGGCCGGGAATACCTCGACTTCGTCGCCGGTGCGGGTGCGCTGAACTACGGGCACAACGACCCGGACATGCGGGCCGCCCTGATCGCCCACCTACAGCGCGGGGGGCTGTCCCACAGCCTCGACATGTACAGCTCGGCCAAGAGCGCGTTCCTCACGACCTTCGAGTCGCTGGTGCTGCTGCCGCGCGGGCTGGATCACCGGGTGCAGTTCACCGGTCCGACCGGCGCCAACGCGGTTGAGGCCGCGCTCAAGCTCGCCCGTAAGGTGACCGGCCGTACCAATGTCGTCGCGTTCACCAACGGCTTCCACGGGGTGTCGCTGGGCGCGCTGGCGGTGACCGGAAACCGGCACCATCGGGGCGGCCCGCAGAACCCGCTCCACGGGGTGACCCGGATGCCGTACGACGGGTACCTGGGCGACGGCATCGACACGGCTGACCTCCTGGACCGGATGCTGCGCGACCCCTCCAGCGGGCTCGACGCGCCCGCAGCGATCCTGCTGGAGATCGTGCAGGGCGAGGGTGGACTCAACGTCGCGTCGTCGGCGTGGCTACGCCGGATCGCGGAGCTGGCGCGGACCAGTGGTGCCCTGCTGGTGGTCGACGATGTCCAGGCGGGCTGCGGTCGGACCGGTACATTCTTCAGTTTCGAGCCGTTCGGGATCGTTCCCGACCTCGTCGTACTGTCCAAATCGATCTCCGGTTACGGCCTGCCGATGGCACTGCTGCTGATCCGCCCCGAGTACGACGTCTGGCTCCCGGGCGAGCACAACGGGACCTTCCGCGGCAACGTCCACGCCTTCGTCACGGCCAGGGTCGCCCTCGAGAAGTTCTGGTCAACCCACGATCTCGTCGCCGACGTGGCGCGCCGCAGCCAACTGCTCGCCCGTCGACTGGCCGAGGTGGCCGACCTCGTGCCCGGCGCGACCGTCAAGGGACGCGGCATGATGTGCGGAGTCGACGTCGGTTCCGGCCCGCGCGCAGCGACCGTCATCCGCCGCTGCTTCGCGCAGGGGCTGATGCTGGAGACCGCGGGTTCGGACGATCAGGTCGTCAAGCTCCTCCCGCCACTGACGACGCCCGACAAAATCCTGCACAACGGTCTGGACATCCTGCTGGCAGTCACCCGATCCGTCGCGTCGGGGCGCGAGTCGTCCAGCTCTTCCGGCCTGGTCACCGCGTGAGCGGGCGGCCCCGGATGCTCACGAGAGGCAACCGCACCGCGCTCGCGGCCCGTACTCCGCGCCAGACCGTCGGGCCTACCACCGCGCTGGTGCTGACCGCCGAGGGCGTCGACAACCGCGTCCGTTGGCAACCGGGCGAACGGCTGCACCACCTGTTCGAGCAGCGCTGCGACCGGTTCGGGGCCGAGGGCGATCCCGACCATCTGGCTGTCGACGACGGTGAACTACGGATGACGTACGCCGAACTCGATGCCCGGGCCAACCAACTCGCCCGGCACCTGCTGGCTCGCGGTCTGTCCCCCGGGGACCGGGTCGGTCTGTTCGTCGACAAGTCCGCCTTCGCCTACCTCGCCATGCTCGCCGTCTGCAAGATCCACGCGGCGTACGTGCCGATGGACGCCGCCTTCCCGGCGGATCGCATCTCCTTCATCGTCGCCGACGCGGGCGTTCGGACGATCCTCACGATCTCGGCGCTGGCCGACCGCCTGGACTGGGTGGACGTCACGGTGATCCGGGTGGACACAGTGGTCCCATTGGACGAGCAGCGGGATGTCGATCTGCCCGAGGCCCGCCGGATCGGCGGCGACGAGTTGGGGTCGGCGAGCGACGAGCTGGCGTACATCATCTATACCTCGGGCACCACCGGTCTACCCAAAGGTGTCGCCATCAACCAGGCGAACATCTGCAACTTCGTTCGGGTCGCCGCCGAGACATACGGCCTGCGCGCGGACGATCGGGTCTACCAGGGCATGACGATCGCCTTCGACTTCTCGGTCGAGGAGATCTGGGTACCACTGATCTCCGGCGCGACCCTGGTGCCCAGCACCACGGCCGGAGCCCTGGTCGGCCGCGACCTCGCCGACTTTCTCGTCCGGCGCCGGATCACGGCGCTGTGCTGCGTACCGACCCTGTTGGCCACGATCGAGGAGGACCTGCCCGGGCTCCGGTTCGTCCTCGTGTCCGGCGAGGCATGTCCGCCACACCTGGTCGGCCGGTGGCACCGGCCAGGCCGGACCCTGCTCAACGTGTACGGACCCACCGAGACGTCGGTAACCGCCACCTGGACACGGCTGGCTCCCGACCAGCCGGTGACGATCGGCGTCCCCCTGCCGACGTACTCGGTGGTGATCCTGGATGCCGAGCAGCGGGCGCTGCCGCGGGGCGAGACCGGTGAGATCGGCGTCGCCGGTATCTGCCTCTCCCCCGGATACGTGAACCGAGACGATCTCACCGCACGCGCCTTCATCCCCGACCACCTCGGGATCCCGAACAACCCGTCCGGACGGATCTACCGGACCGGTGACCTCGGCCGGATCAACGACGACGGGCAGATCGAGTACCTGGGCCGGATCGACAGCCAGGTCAAGATCCGTGGATACCGGATCGAGCTGACCGAGATCGAGTCGGTGCTGCTGCGGCTGCCGGAGATCGCCCAGGTGGCGGTGACCTCGTACGAGCCGGAGCCGGGCATCGTGGAACTCGCCGCGTTCTACACCCGCCGTACTGGGGGGCCGCCGCTCGACCGCGGGAACGCCCTCGCGGAGCTTCGGGCCCGACTGCCCAGCTACATGGTTCCGGCGTACCTGGAGGAGCTCCCGGATCTGCCCAGGCTGCCCAGCGACAAGGTGGACCGCAAGAGGCTGCCGGCGCCGTCCGGGCCGAGATGGCAGCCGACGAGGTCGTCCGTCGTCGCCCCTGCGGGAACAACGGAATCGGGGCTCGCCGACCTGCTCGCCGAGCTGCTGCGGGTGGAACGGGTTTCGGTCGAGGACGACTTCTTCGCCGACCTCGGGGCCGATTCGCTGATGATGGCGCGCTACTGCACCCGGGTCCGGGAACGGTTCCGTACCGACGTATCGATCAAGGATGTGTACCTGAACCCCTCCGTCCGCGCTCTCGCCGTGGTGGTCGCCGGGGTGCTCGACGCGGAAGCGCCGGCGGAGCTGCCGGAACCAGCGCCGCCACCCCTGCGGGTGCCCCGTGCCCTGGTGTACTACGGCTGCGCGGCGCTCCAGGCCCTCTTCGGTCTGGCGTCCCTGGTGGTGATGTCCGCCGTCGCGGTCGCCGGATACGGCTGGATCACCACCGGTGCCGGGCTGTACGACCGCGCGCTGCGCTCGCTGAGCTTCGGCGTCCTCGCGTTCTGTGCGGCGGTCCTGCTACCGGTGGCGTTGAAGTGGCTGCTGATCGGTAGGTGGCGGGCCCGAACGTTCCCCATCTGGGGGCTCACCTACCTACGGTTCTGGATCGTCAAGCGAGTCATCCGGACCAATCCCATGGTGTTCTTCGTCGGATCGCCGCTGTACTCCCTCTACCTGCGGGCCCTCGGCGCGAAAGTCGGGCCGCGTGTCGTGGTGCTGTCGCGATCAGTTCCGGTCTGCACCGACCTGATCACCATCGGCGCCGCCACGGTGATCCGCAAGGACGTGACCTTCCTCGGCTACCGGGCCGAGGCCGGGTGGATCACCACCGGCCCGATCGGCCTCGGCCGGGGTGTCCAGATCGGCGAGGGCAGCGTCCTCGACATCGACACCGCGATGGGCGACAACGCCCAACTCTGCCACGCCTCCTCATTGCAGGCCGGGAAGGTCGTACCACTCGGCGCCACCTTCCACGGGTCACCGGCGATACCGGCCCGCACCGGCAATCCCCTGCCCGCGCGGAAGGCCTGCTCGCGGGCGCGTCGGGCGTACTACGGCCTCGGCCAACTGCTCGGTCGGGTGCTGGTCGGCACCCAACTGTTCGTGCTCTTGATCGCGCTGGCCTTCGCCATCGACATCAGCACAGTGCCGGGATCGCTGCTGTGGTTCCTCGGCGCGATCCCGATCGGCCTGCTGCTGGCCGTCGCCGTACCCCGGCTGGCAAACCTGTTCCTCGTCGCCGGCCGGGCCTATCCGCTGTACGGGTGGCACTGGATGTGCTTCCAGATCGTCTCCCGGTTCAGCAACGTCGCCTTCTTCAACAATCTCTTCGGCGACAGTTCCTACATCATCGGCTACCTGCGCGCGATCGGCTGGCGCTTCAACCGGGTACAACAGACCGGTTCGAATTTCGGGTCCATGCAGAAGCACGACAGCCCGTTCCTGTGCGACGTTCGCGGCGGGGTTCTCGTCTCCGACGGGCTGGCCATGATCAACGCGCAGTTCTGCAGTTCGTCGTTCGCCCTGTCGCGGGTGACGATCGGCTCGGAGAACTTCCTCGGCAACGGGGTCTACTTCCCGGCCGGAGCGAGGGTCGGGGAGAACTGCCTGCTCGCCACCAAGGTGATGGTGCCGGTCGACGGACCGGTCAGGGAAGGTGTCGGACTGCTCGGGTCGCCGCCGTTCGAAATCCCGCGATCCGTGCGCCGGGACGCCCGCTTCGACGAATTCAAGACCGGGTTGGAGTTCCGTCGCCGGTTGTCGCGGAAGAACCGCTCGAACCTCGCCACCATGGGTTACTTCCTGCTGTCCCGCTGGCTGCTCTTCTACCTCTCGGTCTGGATCGTGGTGGGCGTCGAAGGACTACACGACCCGGCCCGGGTCAACGTCTTCACGGTGGCGGCCGGTATCGCGCTGGCGTTGATGCTCACCATCGGTCAGGTCATCCTGGTGGAGTGGATCATCCTCGGCTTCCGCCGGCTTCGGCCGCTGTACTGCTCGCTCTACGACCGCCGGTACTGGCGGCACGAACGCCGATGGAAGCTCAGCGAGGCCGGGCTCCTCGGGCTCTTCAACGGAACCCCGTTCAAACCGTGGCTCCTACGGCTGCTCGGGGTACGGATCGGCCGCCGCGTATTCGACGACGGCTGTGGAATGCCGGAGCGGAGCCTGATCGAGATCGGTGACTACTGCACGCTGAGCGAGGGGTCGCATCTGCACGCCCACTCGCTCGAGGATGGGACGTTCAAGTCGGACCGGATCCGCCTCGGCAACGGCTGCTCCCTCGGCACCGGTGCGTTCGTACATTACGGCGTTGAGCTGGCCGACAACGTGGTCGTCACGCCCGGCTCCTTCCTCATGAAAGGCAGCAGCGCACCCGCCGGCACCACCTGGCGGGGCAACCCGGCACGACAGGTACCCACCGCCGGTGACCCCGCCCACCCCCGCTCGACCGGGGCGAAGCACCGTCTGGCACCCGCCATCACCACGGCCGGCGGCTCCGCAACTTCCCAGCCGGACCGTTCGGAGATTCCAGCTCAGGCAATGCCCGTCGACCCACCTGCTGCCGCCTGCGCGCCGGCCAACGACGCCGAGGAAAACCTCCTGGCTGCGGTCGTTGCGGGCAGCACTGACGTGCTGGCGCACCGGGCCGCCGATGTCGGTCTCGGTGACGGGGTCGACACGGTGCCCACCCGGTCCGCACCGGTCGAGGAGTCCTGGCCGTGGTCGACGCATGTGCCGGCTCACCAGGATCCGGGCCGGCCGATCATGATGCAGAAGACGATCGGGCCGGACCAGGTCGACAACTACCTGAAGCGCGGACATGACCGGGTATCGGGGTTCGTGCACCGGGCATACGAGGTGGCCCACCTCACCACACCGGCCACGCTGCACGCGGCGCTGGGCCTCGACTACGAGGGCTCGCCGCTACGACGCGACGCCGACGAAGCCCACGTACTGCGCTGGCCCGCCCACCGTCCCAGCCTCTACCGGATCCCCCACGGCGGACAGAACGACATCGCCATGCTGGCAATGGAGGGCTGGATGATCGAACGCGCGCCGTTCCGGGGCAACGGATTCGCACCGGGCGACAACAGCGACGCCATCCCCGAGTTCAAGGTGGACAGCATCCGACTGCCACACGGCTCCCAGCTATGGCAGATCCGCTCCGACGGCACCGAAGCACTGGTCGCGGTCCTCGACAGCGACGGCCCCACCTGGCACCGGGTCGCCACGGCCGGCGAAGGCCCCACCGTCCTGCTCGCCACGGTGCTGCTGCCGGTCCCGCCCGCGTCCCCCGCCCCCGCGTGGCCGGGGGAAGAGGGTTTCGCGTGGCGCACGGAGACCCGCGACGCCGAGCCGCACGTCGCCGTATTCACCCCCCGGCAGCGTCTCGGGGATCACCGGGCTGAGCCGGTGGAGACCGTCGACGTCAAGTTCGCGCAGTTGATCCGCATGTGGCCCGACGCGAGCTTGTCGTCAGTCGTCAACCCAGGCTCCCCGGTCGGCGCCACGCTGCCCGGCGCCCAGATCGTCGCGCTGGCGACCCGGACCGCTGACGTCGGTCTCGCCGACAGGGTCGGCGGTGCGCCCACCGAGCCTGCACCGGCCGAGAAGATCTGGCCCCGGCTGACGTATGCGCAGGTTCGCGGGGATCCGGGCCAGCCGATCATGATGCAGAAGACGATCGGGCCGGACCAGGTCGACAACTACCTGAAGCGCGGACATGACCGGGTATCGGGGTTCGTGCACCGGGCACACGAGGTGGCCCACCTCACCACACCGGCCACGCTGCACGCGGCGCTGGGCCTCGACTACGAGGGCTCGCCGCTGCGACGCGACGCCGACGAAACCCACGTACTGCGCTGGCCCGCCCACCGTCCCAGCCTCTACCGGATCCCCCACGGCGGACAGAACGACATCGCCATGCTGGCAATGGAGGGCTGG